>NZ_JBEXVE010000045.1:0-79048 GCF_040629205.1 Streptomyces sp. NPDC005962
GTGGACGGAGCGGCTGCCGCACCCCACTTACGATGCGGTACTTACAGCCACGGCCCTTCACTGGCTGCGCTCCGATGATGCTCCGCAGGAACGACGCGCCGACGCTACGCGTCGGTAACCGTCTCCGCTCCGCGGAGAACGCGGTCCCTCCGGGACCGTTGATCCGCTCCGCGGATCATGAGGGGGACGTCGGTGCGGTGTCCCGATCGCTCCGCGATCGTTCCTCCTCCCCGACTCTTCTAGGTTTGCAAGGCGCAGCTTTGACAGTGTGTCAGCTTGTTGAGTGAGCCGTCCACTCCGTGGCCGGCTCCTCTCTCGCTGCAGGAGCGGCTGGTTCCGTCTCGGGGTCGTGTTGATGCCTCGTCGGGTAAGTGATCAGCCAAGTGCTTCGAGGCTCTGGTGTTTGGGTGCTTCCTTGTCTGCAGAACTTTGGAAGATTCGAGTTCTGCCTCTCCCCCGCTCTTCGTGTTGGTGCGGCGGTGCGTCATATGCCGGGGCCGAGCCGACGACCTACGAGGCGGTTGTGATCATGGGCCGAGAGTGGACCCCCGACTCCATCGCTCATGCACTGCCTACGCCGGACATGCGGCAGGAGTTCTGGCGGCAGTTCAACCTCACTGCTCTTCCCGGGCTTCAGGCCCTGGGTGAGAGACTCCCAGATCCCATGCCGTCTACCGGGATCTGCCTGACAAGGCCCGCGCGCGGGTCGCCCAGTTCCTCTTGGACTCGGCCAACGACCCCCGCGCCGCCACCGACCCGTACGGAGACATCGACGACGGCGTGATGTGGCTGTGGGCCGCCGGTGACCTCGCCGTTGTGCTTCTGATCGGGGATCAGACTCGCACGGTCACCGTTTTGAGCATCGCCTACGCGGGACTCGAATAGCCTTCGTTCAGGGCGCCGCGGGGATCGTCTGGTGGAGATCGAGGGTCTTGTCGTGGCGAACTGCCCACACGCCGGTTTGCCTCAACGCTCGGTCCGGACAGCGGACTTGGGCCCACTCGGTCTGCGAAACTGTGGAGGCGTACTGCGCACGTGCCAGCAGTTGGCGCAGCGTCGCGTCCCGCGACGTCCCTTTCCGGGCACCGACCGCGGCCAGGGCCTTCACTGCACACCACGGCAGGCGGACGTTGGTCTCCGTACGGCCAGACACCGGGCCAGTATCGGCCAATCCCCGCATACCCGTCGCGCGAACTCGGCATCCTGGCCTCCCGCTTGGCCACTGCCGGGCGTGTCTCAGGCTGTCCAGGCGGTCCGCGTCGCGGGACAGGCCCCGGTGCGTGATGCAGGCCCGCGACGACATCACGCGGGCCAGTTGCCGGGCTTCGTGCTCGTCGCGCACCACCATGTGCTGATACTCCAACTGCGGTGACAGGGCGGCCAGTTCAGGGCAGGGATGCACGATCCCGTACAGGGCGCGCAGCCGTCCCGTGGTGAAGAGCGGGATGCCGTAGGCGAAGTCCCGCTGACGGGCCGGGTGTATCCGGCCCGTCCGTCTCCTCCCCAACCCCTGGGCACGGCTTCCCGGACGTCACACTCGCCGTCCGCCCGCTTCCCGCGGGCGGTCGGGGTACCAGGGGCGAGGCGTAGGAGGAGGTGGAGGGTGTGGCGGGCGGCGGTGCGGTGGGCGGGGCGTGGGGCGTAGGCGGCGCCGAGGGCGAGGACGGTGGTGGGGGCCAGGAGGAGTGCGGCGGCGGTCGTGCGGGCGGGCCATCGGCGGCGGGTGGGCATGAGGGTGAGGCTCCTTGGCAGGTCAGGCCGGGGGATCGTCCGCCGGGGCCCGGGAGGGTGCGGTACAGGGGTGGTGCAGCAGCCAGGCGGAGGTCGTGATGTCTGTAGGCGTTCGAAGGACGGGTGTGCGGTGAAGGTTCCGTGGGACAAGCTGGCCGAGAGCCCGAAAGTGTCCGAGTCACTGGTGACCCTGCTGATGCTGCGGCTGCGCGAGAAGGCGCGGGCGGTCGACGGCAGCGGCGGAGACGGCGGCCGGGACCTGTTCGAGTACACCGAGGACGGTGAACTCGTCGTCTACGAGGCGAAGTCGTTCACCGGCCGCATGACCCAGGTACGCCGCAGGCAAGTGGTGCGCTCGCTGGTGTCGGCGGCCCGCCACCAGCCCGACCACTGGGACCTGCTGGTACCGATCGACCACAACCCCGCCGAAGAGCGGTGGTTCGAGGGCCTGCGCGAGCAGTTCCCGTTCGCACGGCACTGGCACGGGCGCAGCTGGCTGAACGAGAAGTTCGCGGCCCATCCCGATCTGGTGCGCTACGCGCTGCAGGAGTCCGGCGACTACATCCTGGAGCGGATCGCCGAGGCCCGCGCCGAGCGCGACGTGCTGCTGGGCGGGCTTCCCGACTACATCGAGCGGGCGAACACACTGCAGGCGCGGGTCCAGGAGATCTCCCCGCACTACGCGGTGCACACCACGCTGGGCGCGGACGGGCAGACGGTCGTGCACCTGACGCCCAAGAGGCCCGCCCCCGACGGGCAGGCGGCGATCCGTTTCACCGGCCGCATCCGCTTCCCCGCCGGTGACCCGCAGGAGGCGCAGCGGCGGCGCCAGTACGAGGAGACGATGCGCTTCGGCGGCGACGTGGAGCTGACGGCGGACAACCTCGCCGAAGCCGGCCTGGCCGGGCCCGCCGGGCTCGGGCTGGAACAGCTCACGCTCGGCGGCGTGCGCATCACCTCGCCCCACCAGGAGGTGACGCCGCCGCTGCGCGGGCAGATGATCGTCCAGGAGCCCTCCGGCCTCCCGGTCACCTCCCTGCCCGTGACCTTCGCACACCGCGTCCTCGGCACGGACGGCGGAACCCTCCACGGCAGCGACCTGACCGGCCTGATGCGGGTGCAGGTGCGCTTCGACCGGCGCGATCTCTCCGGCCAGCTCAAGTTCTCCTTCGAGCCGCCCGAGGCCGCGATGCCGACGGCCATGGTGCCGGTGCTGCGGCTGATCGCCGAGAGCCACCCCGGCCGCTTCATGGCGCTCATCCTCGCCGGGGACACCAACGGCCAGCTGCGCGCCCCGGTCACCACCGGCATGACACCGCGCGGCTGGGAGGCGGGCGAAGCCGGGTTCTGGGCCGATGCATACGAGGACCTGGCCCGGCTGCAGAGCCGGACCGGCCAGTTCTTCCCCGTCCCCGACGACTTCACCCAGCAAGACGTGCGTGAGGTCAAGGAGATCCACGCACTGCTCGACGGAGAGAAGATCGTCCTGCGGGGCGAGAGCATGTCCGTGGAGGTGGTCAGTGCCGAGGGCCTCGACAAGTTGGCCGACATCCGCGGCGGGATGTTCCGCCTCACCGCCGGATACGAATCCATGATCTTCACACTCGGCGACCACCAGATCGACCTCGGCCCCTGCACCGAGACCTACACCATGAACAAGATCCTGAACATGAAGGAGGCACGGCGCGAGTTCGCCGAACACGGGCACGCCACGGTGGTCATGCGCCTGGCCGAGCACATCCCGGCCGTGCGCTACCTGGGAGCCGAACGGCCCGAGTAGGCACGCGTCGGCAGCGTCAACACAGCGCCGTTCACCGCGAGTTGTGCAAAACGCAGACGATCCAGGCCATGACTGGTGGCGGGGGCCGCCGCCTGTCACGTGACGGGTGCGGCCGACCGCCGGCGGAGGCTGCCGGCCTGTCCGAAGAGGCGTAGCAAGGTGTCCAGGACGTCGTCGAGCTCGTCGATGCGGCGCGAAAGTTCGGTGTACTCGTCCGTGGGCATGTGCGGCCGGTCGGCAGTCGCGGATAGGGAACCGGCGAGGAGGGGGTGGGCGACGAAGGTTCCCCGGCCGTGCTCGGTACGGACGAGGCCCTCGTCCCGCAGGACCCGTACGGCGGACCGGGCGGTCATGTCGGCGATGCCGTAGTCCTCCTGGAGGATGCGGGAGGGTGGCACCTGGTCACCGGGGGCCAGCCGCCCGACGAGGATCTGGCGCCGCAGGTCGTCGGCCACGAGCCGGTAGGGAGGCCGGCCCGAGGACCGCGGCAGACGCTCGGCCGCAGCCCTGCGGGCCCCCGCGCGTGGACGGCCGGGCGCTGCCGCGCTGTTGCTCACGACGGGTCCTCGCCGGGGACGGGGCGCCGGGGTGCGCGGTGGATCCGGCTCTGGACCAGTTCGATCTGCTGGGCGTCGTAGGCGGTGGTCACGCCCGAGGGCGTGTAGCCGGAGGCCGGGCCTAGTTCACGCAGGGGGTAGCGGCTCGCGGGCTGGAACTCCCGGGCGTAGGCCAGGACCAGACGGACACGGCGGTCGGCCGCCTCCCTCTGTGCCCGGGCCTCCTCCAGGGCCAGGATCAGGGGATCGGCCTCGATGCCCAGGGCGGCGGCCTCCAGGTTGGAGGCGTACTCCGAGCGCTCACGCTCGGCCGCCTCGTAGGCGTCGGGGAAGGCCTCCTCCGGGATCACGCTCCCCGGCTCGGGCAACGGACAGAGCACGGCAGCGAGTTCATCGATCAGCGGCATTTTTCGATTATCGTAAACTTTTACGATAATCACAAGATGGACGGGGTCACCGAGACCGCACTGCCGCCCCTGCCCTCGCCTTCCGCCCCCACCGGGAGGCGGCCGGCACGACGGTGGCGTACCCGCCGAACAGCGTGCCGCGCCCGGTCAGCGGCCTCGGCGCCCATACCGCCGGAGGCCGCAGCCCCAAAGCCGTCCGGGACCCACGCGAGTCGTTCCGCCACGGCCTCGAACTCCCGTGACCGACCTTGGTCCTGGCTGCCGTCTCAAGCGAACTTCACGCAGCGGCACCTCACTGCTCGCCGCGCGGCCCTGCCGGACGACGCCGTCCGGCAGGGCAAAGACGGCCGTCTCCAGGCGCGCCTGCTCCGCCCGCCGGCCGCTGCGACGCCGTCCGGGCCCGCCGGGATGGGAGCCCGTGCCCGGTATCGAACCGCTGGCGGGCCGAACGCCGGGTCTGTGTGCAGTACTTCGAGGACTGGCTGGTCGGCCGTGCCGGGGATGACGCGGCCGGGTACGTGATGAAGCCGCCCGGCAGCAGGCTCTGTTGCACCGGTACGTGGCCGACCTTCCGGTCACGGAGTGCGCCGCGGTCCTTGGCCTGGGTCCGGACAACATGAAGAAGATCCTGAAAAAGGCGCTGCAGACGCTGAGGAAGTCGCCGCGCATGGACGCGTGCGAGCCTGCCGGGTGGGCAAAGGAGGTGCACCGGTGAACCCCGTGGAAGACAAGGAAGGCATGCCGCAGGAGGGCATCACGCTGAGCTCGGCGGAGAAGAGGGAGAGCTTCGCCACGATCATGAAGCGCCTGAAGGGCCGCAGTGCGGAGGAGCGGGCAGCACTGACGACACAGGCCGACGAAACGGTTCTGGGATACGAGGCGTACGCACTGGGCCAGGAGTACCTCGAGCGCGGTGACTTCGGCGCCGCCGGACGGTGGCTGCGGGTCGCCGCCGGTCACAGCATCCCCTGCGCCGAGCAGGCTCTCGAGGAGATGGCCATGCGGCAGACATCCCTCAACGTCGTCGGCCTCACGGCCGCCGGCACCGCCGTGCGCGTGGAGGCGGCGCCCCCGGAAGCGCTGCCGGGCTCCTCCGGCGTGTGCATCACGAACCGTGTCCACCCCGGCAAGAACGACGAGCCCTGGGAGCGGTCCTGGACAATCTGAACGCCGCATGGCAGGCGGTCTCCGCCCAGGCGGAGACCGCGAAGATCACCGGGCAGGCCCGCCGTGAAGCCGACGAACTTCTCGCCGAGGCGCAGCGTCAGGCCCAGGCCGTCATCGACGACGCCCGGGCCGAAGCCGAGCGGATCCGTGCAGCAGCTCACTGGCGGGCCGCCGAGGAGACCTGCACAGCGGCAACCGCACAGAGCGGGGCCTTCGTTGCCCCGTCGCCAGGCGAGCATGTCCTGTACATCAGCAGGACGTGCAGGGACCTCATGCCCGGGGAGACGCACGATCTGACGGGCACCTGGCAGGACACCAGGTTCATGCAGAACCTGTCGCCGGACGCCGTCCGAGACCGTCTTCGCGAAACGCTACGTTCGTCATGGCACTTCCAGCACACCGCGTGCGGGATTGCCGTGTCGCCTCGTCTCTCCGAGGAAGCCGGACCGCGCCGATTGGTCCTGCTCACCGTCTGCCGGTTCCTGCAGCACGACGCGGAGGACGCCGCCGCCGACGAGTCCGCTGTACTGTCGTCCCTCGTTCAACATCGTCTCCTTGACGAGGAGATGCTCGCCCGAGCGCCCTTCCTGGGCCCCGCCACAGCGGCGAACCCGGGAAGCCGGCCACGCACGTTGGTCCTCGGTGATGCGGCAAAGGTGGTGATGGCACCGGTCGGCCTAGCCAGCCGAAGGGCTCGCCGTCGGTCCCGGCCCGGTCACACATACGTGCCCGGCCCAGGGCCCGGCGTGGGACGTCGGCCGCTGCGCAGAGGGCGTGCGGCGCTACTACTGCGCGATCCGGGCACCCGCCGGGGCCTTCGCACCGGCTCGGGATCGGCGCGAAGGCCCGCCCCACCATCGTGCGCCCTGCCCCCGGGCACGGATGTTCTGACGCACCGCGGAGCCGCAAGCGCTCCGGAGCCGCATGCCAGACGCAGCGACAGGCAGCACGGGGCTGCGCCTGACAACCGTCACGCGCAGCCTTCGAAAAGATCCCTGCATACCGCACGAAT
The DNA here is from genome assembly GCF_040629205.1 of Streptomyces sp. NPDC005962. Taxonomy (NCBI): domain Bacteria; kingdom Bacillati; phylum Actinomycetota; class Actinomycetes; order Kitasatosporales; family Streptomycetaceae; genus Streptomyces; species Streptomyces sp. NPDC005962. The sequence goes on from NZ_JBEXVE010000045.1 coordinate 6,655, forward strand.
ATCCCGCCGTCCGCGTCAGCGGCACGCCGAATTGAGACACGCCTCACAATCCAATACGTAGGGGCTCCGTTCCCGCCCGAAGAGGTGAGGACAAAACGGGCCGATCGCCCATGAATTACTCTCGCAGGCCGCGATCAAGAAGCCGGTATTCGCCACGATGAAGGGAATGCAGGGCGACTGCGGGTAAACTCGTCTCGTAGCTTTATAAATCCACAGAGAAAGGCAGTGCCGCCATGGCCGACGACGAGATCAATTCCAACGAGTCAGCCGAGGACCCGATCGCCGAACCGGCCGGGACGCCGCCCTCCATGCCCGACACCATGTCGTGGTACGAGGCGACGTACATGACCCTGGCGATCGCCTACTACGGAAGCCACACCATCCATGGGGTGTGGCTGCAGATGCAGGAACAGCTCTTTCCGCTGGTCCAGCCCTTCCTGTAGGCCCGCGGAGCCCGGTACCACGTGATCCGTGGGTCCAGGCTCCGCGGCGGTCTCGGTCAGTCCCGGGAACTTTCAGCGAGCAGCTTCACAGGCTCCCGGGTCCGGACGCAATCCAGATCAACCAGACCGGATCCGAAAATTTGGTTCCTGCCAAATCTTCGGACCCTGTCATTCTACGCGCTGCGGGAGTGGTGATTCCACTCCCGCAGCGCGTTTCTTGTTTTCGAGGTTTTCGGGATGCGCACGTCGGCCATCTTTCGTTTCGCTGCGTTCGCCTGAAAATGGTGAATCAACTTTTACGGTTCCGGCGCCTTCAAAGTTTCTGCCTGCCGCTCAAATCGGCCCGGATGCCGTTTCGCCATTTTTCCGATCCGGCGGAACATGAAAAATCCAGAACTTCAAAAACCGAAGCCCGGCCGGATGGAGGGTTTTCGGAAACGGAGATTTTCCAGACGAGCGTGGGACGTGCGTCTGATGGCATCGGGAGCAGGCTGGCGTGGGGACGTCCCGGCGGGGCACCGCGTACGTGGACCGATACGGAACCGGTTAGGGCTTCCCGGGTCCATCTCTCCACCGGTCCGGCCGACCGGACCGTGAGCGTCCCGCACCCGGCCGGCCCGCTCACGCCGGTTCGGCGAGGGGGCTTCGGGGATGCTGCGCGATGCTCTGGAGTGAGCACAGGGTGGCGCCACGGTCAGGGGCGGGGGCTCGAATCGATGCCGTGCTCGGCAAGAGTGGAGGACAGCAACTCCACTTGGCTGGAGAGGAGTTGGCCAGCATTCAGTTTGGTGCGGGTCTTGGCGAGCCAGGGCCCGATCATGACGCGCTCGCCGTCGACCTCGATCCACTCGCGGGCTCCGGGCGCGCGACCCCACCGCTCGACGAACAGGGCGAGGATCTCGGCGGTCTGCGCGAAGCTGCGCCGCCGTGGTGTACCCGGTACGCCCGTCTCCAGGGTGACGCGGTCGGGGGTGAGGCCGATGCGGGCAAGCAGGTCGCGCTGGCCGGGATCGAGCCGGTCCCAGTCGGTGAACTGGCGGTGCAGCCAGCTGCCCGCCTTCACCTCGTGGATGACCGTGTCGCGGGACAGGGTGCTGGGGTGGGTGCCGGCTTCGAGGTGGCGGCGCAGCAGGTGGTACTTGCGGTGCCAGTCGGGGCCGTGCGGGAGTTTCCAGTCCGGGTCGAGGGCAGTGAGCTGGACGTCGCGGTCGGGGGTGAGGCGGTCTTTGCGGGCGGCGGCGCGCTGGTCGGCGAGGAACTGGCCGCCGGGGGCCTGGGCGGGGATGGCGAGGTGGCCGTGTTCGGCGTGGAAGGATTCGACGGTGGCCAGGTGGCCCTGCCAGGTGGCCTCGTGGTCGTCCCAGATCATGCCGAGGTCCTCGAGCTCGGCGATCCAGCTCTGGTCGAGGGCTCCGGCCTGGTGGGCGGTTCGCTGGCCGGTGATGAAGCTGCCCAGCCGGTAGCCGTAGGCGTCCTCGTAGTCGGCGCTCACGCGCAGGTGGCCGTGTTCGGCGTGGTAGCGGACGGCGGCGGCGAGTCCGGCGCGGCGGGGGGCGGACAGGACGGCGCCGCTGGAGGGCCACACCAGCAGGTCCAGGGCGCGGGCGATCGCCGAAGGGTCGAGGGTGTGGTCGAAGCGGAAGCGGCGGGTGATGTAGGTGTGGGAGTCGCGGGCGGGATGGGTGTTCTTGGCCCGCGGAGCGCGGGCGGCGATGGTCTGGTCGTGGTGGCGCAGGGCGCCGGTGACCAGCCAGAGCGCCTCGTAGGGGGTGCCGAGCAGGTCGGTGGGGTCGGCGCCGGGCGGAATGTAGGCAGGGACGACGAGGCTGGCCGTCTTCGTCTTGAGGGTGGGAGGTTTGCGCAGGGCGCGGCCCAGGGCCTGGACGATGCGGCGGACGCTGGCGGTGCGGTCGGCGAAGACGACGCCGTCGACGGTCGGCAGGTCGACGCCTTCGCCGAGGACCTTGGCGTTGGCCAGCACGCCTCGCTCGGCGTCGGTGAAGCGGGCGATGGTGTCGGCGCGCCGGCGGGGGCTGTGGGTGCCGTCGATGGACTGCACGACGACCTCGCCCGCCCAGTCGGGGCGCAGTTCGTCAGGGAGGGTGCGCAGGGTGTGGGCGAACTGGCGAGCGAAGTCGGCGGCGTCCGCGATCTGTTGGAAGTAGACGAACACGTGCCGTAGGTCCTGCTCGCGCATGGCCTTGAGGATGGCCAGGTGCAGGGCGGTGGTGCGGCGCGCGGTGGGCCCGGTTTCCGGGTCGGTGAGCGCGGTGCGCAGTTCGATGTCGGTGACGGTGGGGACGACGAGCTGGTAGTCGGCCAGGACGCCGTCGTCGATGGCGTCGGCGTGGGTGTAGGTGTGCAGGCGGGGGCCGAAGATCTTCGGCTGGTCCATGGTCGCCAGCAGGGATGGGTCGTCCCAAGCCGGTGCGGTGGCGGTGGTGCGCTTGGGCTGCGCCCTGGTGGTGGGCGGTTCGGTCAGGCGAGGGGCTTCCCACACATACGGGGTGGCGGTGAGGTAGAGGCGACGCTCGGCAGGGATGCGCTCGTTGTCGTGCAGCGCAGTCCAGTTCTTCTCCCAGGTTCCGGCCGTGGCGTGGGCTTCGTCCACGATCAGCAGGCCGAAGACGGGGGCGGGGAAGATCGCGGAGTGCTGGGCCTCTTCGATCTTGGACAGCGAGTCGTAGGTGAAGAACACCGTCGCTTTGGGGTGGCGGCCCAGCCAGTAGGCCAAGTACTCCCCCGCGTTGGCCGAGTCGACCTCGGCCTCGGCGAGGAGCGGGTGGGATTCGGCGCGCAGCGAGGAGACAGTGATCATCGGCTCGCGGCGGCCGTCCGCGCGGGCGGCCGCCGCCCACTGCGCAACCAGGTCCAGGCTGGGCACCGCCACCGCCAGGTGGCGAACGCCGAGTTCCTCGGCGACGCGCAGGGCGAAGAGGGTCTTGCCGGTGCCGCAGGCCGAGACGGCATGCCCGCGGGTGCGCGGGCGGCGCAGGTGGCGGACCGTGCTGGCGAGGCCTTCCTGTTGGTCTATGCGCAGGACCAGACGCCCTGTGTGTTCTGTGGCGGTGGGGCTGGCGGTCATCGCACGGTTCCTCGGCATACGTGAGGGGCGCGTTCATTCTCGCGCACGGCGGGGGTGTGGCGCAGTGTCTCTGCCTTGGCGGGGGCGCGCTGGCGGCCGCGCGCGCCCCGTGATCGGCGTTGTCGGTTGCGGGCTATGGGCGATCGCGGTGAGTCTGCATTGCGATGGGAGGACGTGAGTTCATCGTCGCGGCCCTGGAGGCTGCCGGTCTGTCCACTTCTTGGTTGCGGGTGCTCTATTGGTTGCGTCCTGTCTGGGTTGGGGCGCTCTCCGCTTGTTTCATGCAGCCCGGCGGAAGGCTGTCTTGCGAGCCGGTCGATTGGGCAGGCGCAGGAGGTCTTGCAGGGGTGTGCCGTGTTCGGCCCACCGGCGGAGCCGGTCCCGGTCGACCCAGTGCACTTGGTGGCGTTCGCCCCATGTTTTGGCGTCCCGGGTGAACGAGCCGTTGGTGACCACGACCGCGGTGTCGGCTCCGTGGACGGGGCCTGCGGTTCCTTTGACCTGGTACATCACTGAGGAGCCGACCTTGCCAGCGACGGTGGTGTGCTTGGCCTGCAGGACGATTCTGCCGCGCTGGCGGTCCTCGCCGATGACGTCTGCGGCCTGGTCTCCTTGCCGGCCGACCTGCCGTGCGTTCCAGCCGTCCCGGAGAAGCAGGTCACGTAGGGCGAATTCGAAAGCCCGGTCGTCCATGGCGTCGAGCTGTGCGAGCGTGATCCTCAGCCGGGCCAACGTCTCGGCCCGCATCTTCCGGGCCCGTGCCGCACGCATGAGCCGCCAGGCTGCGTACCCGAGGGCGAGAGCCGCAAGGAGGGCGAGCAACGGCCAGACGCGGACGGCTGCCTGCCATTGGGCTGTGACGATCTTGGCCAGCAGCCAGAGTACGGCGCAAGCGACGGCCGCGGCCGCGGCCTGTTCCTTGCCGCCGCGGGGTGGGCGCAGCCGGGGTGAGCGGCGGGGCATCAGCGGCCCACGCTCGCTGGTACTGATGGTGTAGGGGTTTGCGGCGTTTTCGGGGATGCCTCTCCGAAGCCGATGAGCTGGCTCCATAGCCACACCACCGCGACCAGCCCTGCGATCGACCAGCCGCTCAGTTTCTTCGCGCTCGGGCGGGGTTTGCGCCGGTAATGACTTCGCACCTTGTAGTAGCCCTCGGGCGGCTTCGCCACTGCTTCCTCCTCCGTGTCGTCAGGCCGCCAACTGCGGTCTGATCTCTGAGAATTGGTGTAGCAGCGGGCACTGACAAATCCGCCGGTTTGATCAGTGGAAGCCATGGCATGGCCTCGAAAACCCGCCGTGATGCGGGCATGCGTCCGGCGGTGTTCGAACATGCGGGACAGCAGTCCTCGGGCCTGCGGAAACCCCTGTCATGCGGACTGGACTGGCGTGTACTGGTACGGCTCTGGTGGCCGATGCGAGTGCTCACGCACCGCAGTGCTCTGTTTCCGACACTTCGATCACATTCAGAAATGGCATGAAGCAATACGTGTTCGATGCGATCCGTCTGCGAGGCAGGCGGCTGCCTTCAGGGGATGTGCTGCTTTCGACGCCGGGGCGCTGTGGGGCTGCCTTTCTCGGCAGGGGCCGAGGGGGCTATGGGCAGCCCCGCGGTTGTGGCTACGCCTTGGGCCCACGGCGGACTGGAGATCGGCAGGTGTCCGTGGCCTGGGGCCCTGCGTTCTGGTCGGCGAGGGCCGTGGACGGGTCCAGCGTCCATCGTGCGGTCATTCGGCCGCTTCGGTCAGGTGGGTGAGGGTGGAGCCGTCGATGTGCTTGGAGATGTGCAGGCGCTGGGTGATGCGGCGGCGCAGTTCGGGGACGTGGCTGATGAGTCCGACGGTGCGGTCGTGGGCGCGCAGGGAGTCCAGGACGTCGAGGACTTGGTGGAGGGTGTCTTCGTCGAGGGTGCCGAAGCCTTCGTCGATGAAGAGGGTGTCCAGTGCCTGGCCGCCTGCTTCGGCGGTGACGATGTCGGCCAGGCCCAGGGCGAGGGCCAGGGAGACGTAGAAGGATTCGCCGCCGGAGAGGGTGTCCGTGTGGCGTTTGTGTCCGCTCCAGGCGTCGAGGACCTTGAGGTCCAGGCCTGACTTTGCGCCTCGGGCGGCTCTGTCGTCGGAGTGGACGAGGGTGAAGCGGTGGTGGGACATGCGTGACAGGCGGGTGTTGGCGGCGTCGACGACGTCTTCAAGACGGGCTGCCAAGACGTAGGACTCCAGTTGCATGCGGAGCTGGTTGCTGGGTGAGCCGCCGCTGATGAGGCCGTGGAGGTGATCGACGGTGCGGTAGGCGTCCTCGAGGGGTTCCAGGCGCTGGATCTGGGTGTCCAGCTGAGCGGTGAGGGTGGCCAGGGTAGTTGTCCGGTCGGCGGCCTGGGTGGCGAGGGCTGCCGTGCGGGTGTGGGTTGTGGTGGCGGTGTTCAGTTCGGTGACGGCGTGCTCGAGGTCGGCGGGTGGCTGGGTGATGGCTGCCTGCAGTTCGGGTTCGGCGAGCCGGGCGGTCAGTACGAGGCGCTGTTCACGCCAGTGGCTGATCTCTTTGTCGATCGCGGTGAGTTCGTCGTCGGGCAGGCGGGCGGCCGAGGCTTCGGCCGGGGAGGTGAAGCCTGCCGCGTGCGCTGCCTGCTCTGCGAGAGCGGTGGCGCTGTGGCGGTCCGTGGCGGTTGTTGTCACGGTGGCCCCGCACGCGACGGCGGCCTCGAGTCGGCCGGCGTGCTGGGTGAGGTGGGTGATGCGGTCGGCGAGTGTGGCGTGTCCGTTGAGGGCAGTTGCCAGGCGGTGGGTGAGCTCTTCGCGCTGGGTGTGCAGGCTGTCGTAGGTGGCGTCGGCGGCGCCCATGCGTGCGGTTGCGGTGTTGCGGGTGTGCTCGGTGTCGGCCTGTTCTTTTTCGAGGAGGGCGAGTTGTTCGCCGGCCGGTCCGGCGTCGGCTGCCTGGGAGAGGGCGTCGGCGAGGTGTTGTTCGAGGGCGGTGCGGTGGGCGGTGAGGTCGGTGAGGGGGGTGTTGCCGCCGGCTTCACCGCGTGCTGTGGCGGCCTGTTCGTTCAGCTGGGCCAGGGCCTCTTTGGCCGTGTTCTCGCTCTGCTGGGCGCGGGTGTGGGCGGCTTCGGCGGCCTGTTCGTCGGCGGCGGTGGGCTGGCCGGGCTGGGCAGTGGCGGGTGCGGGGTGGGTGGGGGAACCACATACGGGGCAGTCTTCGCCGTCGACGAGCCGGCCGGCGAGCTCGGCGACGATGCCGTCCGTGCGGCGGCGCCGGATGTCGACGTACGTTTTCGCGGCTTGCGTGGAGTCCTTCTCGGCCTGGCTGAGGACTTTGTGGGCGGCGCTGATCTGCTGGTCGAGTGCGTCACGGCGCCTGGCGGCTTCCAGCTGCTTTTCGGCGAGGTTGAGGGTGGGGGTGAGTTCGCGGCTGGTTTCCTGCGCGCTGCGGGCGGTTTCCAGGCGCGTGGCAAGGTCAGCGCGGCGTTGCGGAAGGGCGTTGAGCCATTGCTGGGCGTCGGTGAGGGTTTCGGTGAGCTGCTGGCGCTCGCGGTCGAGTGCGGCCAGTTCTGTCGTGTGGCGCTGGAGGGTGGCCTCGTCGGGCAGCAGTGCCTGGACGGCGCCGGTTTCGGCGTGCAGCTGCTGGGCGGAGTGAGCGAGGCCGACGGTGTCGAGGGATGCGTGTTCGGGCGACAGCAGGGCGCGGGCGCGGCTGTCGTCGTCCAGGGCACGGGTGTGCTCGCGGTCGGCGGTGTGTGCGGTCTCCAGGACGGATTGCAGTTGTTGGGCTTTCACGGCGCGGTCGCGGCGTTCAGCGAGGTGGTCGTGGTGGGTGGCCTGCTCGTGGAGCAGGCCGAGGTCGTGTGCGGTGGTGCGGTGGGCCTGCTGGAGACGGTGGAGGTCGCGGACGGCCTGTTCTGCCCGGCGGGCTTCGGTCAGCTGCTGCTCGGCGGTCTCGGTGGCAGCGTCGGCGGCGTCTTGGCGGGTGAGGGCCTGGCGGTGCAGGGCGGCAGCCCAGGCGCGGGCGGGTGCGGTGAGGGTGGCGGGGTCGTCGGCCCGGGGGGCGTTCTGGGCCGGTTCGAGGTCGTCGCCGGCTGCCTGCTGGATGCGTTCGGCCAGGCGCAGGACGTCGGCGCGGGCCTCGTCGCGCGTCTTGGCGGTGAGGGTTTTGCGGTGGGCGAGGAATTCTTCGATGAGGCCGAAGCGGCGGGTGCCGAAGAGGGTGCCGAGCAGGACCCGGCGTTCGGATGCGTCGGCGCGCAGGAACTTGGTGAACTCGTTCTGTGGGAGCAGGACGACCTGGCAGAACTGCTGCCGGGTCAGGCGCAGGAGGGACTTGATCTCTTCTGCGGCTTCCTTGTGGGACTTGATGATGCCTTCCCACCGGCCGTGTCCGTGTTCGTCGAGGACCCACTGGTGCAGGTAGGTTTCGGCCTTCTGGTCGACGAGTTCTGCGCTGTTGCGCAGGTGGGGTCGCTTCTGGGCGGGGATTCTGCGGATTTGCAGGCGCTTGCCGGCCAGGGTTACTTCCAGGGTCACTTCGGTGAGCAGATCCGCGGGCGCGTGATCGCTGCGCAGTCGCATGTTGCGTTCGTGGGGCGGCAGGCCGTAGAGGGCGAAGCAGACGGCGGCGAACAGGGTGCTCTTGCCGGCGCCGGTGTCGCCGTGCAGAAGGAACAGGCCGTCGGCGGACAGGGCGTCGAAGTCGACGGTGTGGCGGCGGGCGAAGGGGCCGAAGGCCTGCAGGCGCAGGGAGTGCAGACGCATGTCAGACGGTTTCCTTCTCCTGGGCGCGCACGCGCATGTCGTCGACGGCCTCTTGCAGGAGGCCTGCCTCTGCGGTGGTGGGTGGGGTGCCGCGCACGGCGGTGATGAAGTCGTGGGCGATGTCGAGGTCGCCGCGGCCGCGTACCCGTTCGCGGTAGGTGGGGCTGTCGGTGGCTTGTGCCGGGATACCGGCGGGCACGTGCCGCATGTCGAGCGTCTTGGAGAAGCGCTGTCTGAGGCGTGCCATCGCCTCGTACGGCAGGGCGGTGTCGGTGAGGGTGACCTGCAGCCAGGTTTCGCTGAGCGGTTCGTGTGCGGGGTCGGTCAGCAGGTCCTCGATGCGGCCGGTCAGCCGGGCCAGCGGCAGGTGGAGTTCGGCCGGGATGTCGTGGCGTGTGACCGTGTGGGCGCCGTCGGCGGGCAGGTCGGTGAGAGTGAGGGACTTGGTGTGGTTGGTCTCGGAGAAGGAGTAGGCCAGCGGGGAGCCGCTGTAGTGGATGCGGTCGTTGACGCTCTGCGGGCGGTGGAGGTGGCCCAGGGCGGTGTAGTCGATGCCGTCGAAGAGGTCGGCGCCGGCGTGGGCGACGCCGCCGACGCTGATGTCGCGTTCGCTGCTGCTGCTGGTCGCGCCGGTGACGAAGGCATGGGCGAGGACGACGGAGCGGGTGCCCGGGCGGGTGGCTAGGTCGGCGCGGATGCAGTCCAGTGCCGAGGTGAGCACGGCCTGGTGGGAGGCTGTCTCGGCGTCCAGCTGGGTGCGTGCCAGGGCGGGCTCGAGGTAGGGCACTCCATAGACGGCGACGGAGCCGTGCTCGTCGTCGAGGAGGACGGGGCGGGCGGCGTCGGCGGGGTCGGTGCGCAGGTGGACGCCGGCTTTGGCGTACAGGCCGGAGCCGGTGCCGAGGCGGTGGGCCGAGTCGTGGTTGCCGCTGATCATGATTGTGGGGATGCCGAGGTCGGCGAGCTGGTGCAGAGCCCGGTCGAACAGGCGTACCGCGTCCAGGCTTGGGATGGCGCGGTCGTAGATGTCGCCCGCGATCAGCAGGGCGTCCACCTTCTGGGTGCGGGCGGTGGCGCAGATGTGGTCCAGGACCTTGCGCTGGTGGTCGATCAGATCTTCCCCGTGGAACCGGCGGCCGAGATGCCAGTCCGAGGTGTGCAGGAACCTCATGGGCACAGACCGTAACCAGAGCGGTGGGAGCTACGGGCGGTTTTCCCGATAAACGGTCTTGTTTCAGAGGCTTGAGGGCATGTGAGGGAAAGGTTTCTTCGTCTGCGCTGCCGGGTGGCGGAGCCGGACGCAGCTGGCAGGGTGATTGTCAGTGGCAGGAGGCAAGATAAGCAGTGGGGGAAGGAGGATGTGATGTCGTTATCGCGTTCTGCCAGGACCGAGCACACTGTGGCGCCCGGGGGCTGCCAGTGGTGCGGAATCGAAGCCCGCGCTCACGCGCGGCAATGGACTGCGGAGGCCGGATGGCACGCCTGGGCGGCGCCGACCAATGAGCAGCGCAAGGAGCGCATGCTGCAGAGGCGAGCTCAACAGCAGGTCAGCAGGCGAGGGCCTGCACCTCGGTGAAGATGTCCCGTAGCTGCTGGGGGACCTCTTCGGGGGTGGTGAGCATGGACACCAGTGCGTAGAGCATGTCGGCCTTGCCGTTGGGGCTGCTCTCCTCGGCCTGCTCTTTGATCATGTAGAGGATGCGCTCGCTGAACTTGCCGCCCCGGTGCTCGGTGAAGTCGTCGGCGCTCCAGGGCAGGCCCTTGGGGCGGGGCCAGTGGGCGTTGGCGGCGGCCGCCCACTGGATGTCGCTGAAAAGCTCCTCCAGCTCGTTGTAGCCCTCGCTCTCGCCGACGTAGGAGACCTGCTGGGTGAGGTCGAGGCCGGCTTTGATGAGTTTCTCGGTCTTGAAGTGCTTGTTGGTGCGGCTGTCGGCGTCGACCATCAGCATGACGGTGCGGTGGTGCTTGACGAGGTAGCCCGCGAGGTGGAGTGCTCCTTCGTTGTTGTCGCAGGCCCACAGGGCGATACCGGCCGCCTGCAGGGGCAGCCCCTGCGAGAGGCGGAAGAGCAGGGGCACGCACTGCTGCTCGGTGGGGCCTTCGACAGCCAGGAAGCAGCGTTCGTGCAGCAGGACGGAGTTGCGCAGTCCCACCGCGGCGGCGATCTGTCCGAGGTGGAAGTCGATCCCGTCGTGGGTGTCGTCGTCGAGGCGCTCGACGAGGGTGCGGCCGCTGTCGCTGAGCTTGAGGTGGACGACGTCGGCGATGTCGACGCCGTCAATGAGGTTCATCGAGTGGGTGGCGACGATGACGCTGACGTGGGGCAGGGCGCACTGCTTGCGGATGATGTCCATGACGGTGCGCTGGTGGCGGTAGTCAAGGTGGGTGTCGGGCTCGTCGTAGACGACGATGGTCTGCGTGGGCTGCGGTTCGCCCTGCTCCCCCGCCGCGGCGAGTTCACTGCTTTCGAGGAGGCTGCTGGTCCACTCCCAAACGGCGAGGGCGATGCGCCGGGTGCTGCCCTGGCCCGAGCGGGTCAGGTCCACGCGCTCGCCGTCGGCCTTGGAGACCTCCAGCGGCGCCCTCTTGAAACCGCCCTTGAAGGAGACCTCGGGCTTGACCTCCACGCCGACGAACTCGTGGCAGTGCTGGCGGATGTGCCGGCACAAGGAGTCCGCTTCCTTCTCCAGCCGCTGCGTGATCTCCTTCTCGATCTCCCGGACCTGCCCCTGGAGGGTCTCGTCCTCCAGATGGGTCTCGTAGCAGCTGCTCAAAGCGGTGCGCACCGCGTCGTCCGGGCTCTCGTCCTTGCCGCCGAAGGCCAGCAGCCGCGGCAGACGTGCCTCGAGGTCTTTGGGCAGCGGCTGCCACTGGTCGGTCTGCGGGACGGTCGTGGCGTGTGCGGTGAGCGCGGCCAGCAGGTCTTCCTTCAGCGTGCCCGACGGGACGAGGCCGAACTCGGCGACCAGTTCGGTCAGGTCTTTCTTCATCAGCCGGCCCAGTCCCTGCAGGCGGCTGTCGGCGGGCTGCGATCCGAAGAACTCCCAGCACGCCGCCTCGCCGGCCCGTGAGCGGCGCCGGATACGGATCTCGGCCGGTAAGGGGGCCGCTGCGGCCTGCTCGGCGGTGTCCAGGCGGAAGACGCCCTCCACCCATGTCTCCGCGCAGCGCTGTCCCTTGACGCCCTCGTCCTGCTGGTAGGTGCGGTCCTCGTCCGTCAGCCGGTGCTCGCCCAGCAGGAAGGCCAGCGCGGCCAGGACGGCACTTTTGCCGCCGTCGTTGCGGCCAGCCAGGATCGTCGGGCTGCTGACCGGGATGTCCTGCACGTGGGTCAGCGAGCGGAACCCGCACGCGGAGAAGCGGATGAGGTGCACGGTCGAGCTGCTCCGTATCTCCCCGCTCCGCCGGGCGACGGACAGGGGTGTGGCGTGCGGGCGTTACGCGTGCGGATGAGGCGCTTGAGGCCTCGGCGCAGGCAGTCATCCTAGAGGCACGCAATGCAACCGTGCCCCGTATTGCGCCAGTTAGCGTCTGGGCGAGGAGAGGCTGGGCCTCTCCGCTCGAGGGTGGAACGCCGTATCCCGAAGAAGCCGGGCGCTGCACCGGCGCAGCCTCAGTGAACGTCTTTGACCAGTGCGAACCCGGAATGCACGGTTCCGCACACGGCGGTTGAGAGCCGAGGGGCACCGGATCGGGAGCTCGGACGTCGCGTCCATTATGGCGGGGCCTTTCATTACGGGTATCGCGGCCAACTCATCAGTTCTCCTGGGTTCCCACAGCAGCCGTCGGCGTGAACCAGAAGGGGCAGGCTGCCCAGCCATCACTCGGTCGGCTACTTTTCTTGACGTTCTGTCATTTTTGTCAACTTCGATACACGGAGGAATATTTGAAGCTAATCTTTTGAGGTCTGATCCGAGGTGGTACGACGTGAGCGACGTACGTCCGGCGCAGCCGGGGATGCTGGTGGTGGCCCGGGAGTTCCGCGGCATGACGCAAGCCGACGTGGCTGAGGCGATGGTGAAGGCCTCCGGCGGTGACGCGGCGGTGTCCCAGGGGTACGTGAGCCGCGCCGAGAGCGGCCGGCTGGCGGTCTCGGGAGAGCGGCTGGACCTGTACGCGGCGGCTCTGGGGTATCCGCCGGATCTGCTGTGTCTGGATCCGCAGGTGCACGGGGTCGGCGTGGGGCTCATCCACCACCGCAAGCGTGCGTCGTTGACCGTCTCCACCCTGCGGCGCCAGCATGCCCATCTCGCCCTGACACGGGTTCAGTTGCAGGGCGTCGCCGCGTGCCGACCCGGTCTCGGCGTGCGGGCTGCGGCCATCCCCACGGTCGCACTCGACGCCCTGACCACGGCCAAGGACGCAGCCCGGCAGGTTCGCAAGGCCTGGGGCATGCCGCCGGGCCCGGCGGCAGACATCACCGAATCGCTGGAGGAGGCCGGAACGCTGGTGGTCGCGCGTGATCTGGGCAGCGACCGGCTCGATGCGGTCAGCCAGTGGGACGGAACGCAGCCGCCGCTCATCCTGGCCAACGACCACACGCCCGCAGACCGCTACCGCTTCAGCCTGGCGCACGAGCTGGGGCACCTGGTCCTGCACCAGTCCCCCGGCGACAGCACCGTGCAGGAGCGGCAGGCCGACGAATTCGCCGCCGAGTTCCTCATGCCCGCGCGTGACATCCGCTCCGCCTTCACACCTCGCGTCGACCTGGAACTCCTGGCCCGGCTGAAGCGGGAGTGGAAGGTGTCGATGGCCGCGCTGCTGCGCCGGGCGCAGCGCCTGAACATCGTCACGGACTGGCAGTACCGCAGCATGATGGTGGAGATGTCCGCGCTGGGATACCGCACGGCCGAACCGGTCGAGATAGCCCAGGAGCGGCCCCGGTACGTCCCTGGGCTGATCCGCTCTGCTCTGGCCGCAGGGATCAACGAGGAGGAGCTGGCCCGCTGTGCGCGGCTGCTGCCCGAGGACTTCCAGCTGCTGTACGCCCCGCGCGAAGGCGCGGCGGTGGATTCCGCTTCGAAGGTGAGGCCATGACTGAGTCGTTCCCCTCCCCGCGCCCGGGCGCCGGTTCCGATCCCGCGGAGCCTCCCGTCCTTCCTCCCACCCAACCGCCCTCTGTACCCGGGCAGTTGCGGGGCCGGATGCTGCTGCAGGCCGGGGTGAGCCGGGTCGGTTACATCCGCGCGCAGCTCGATCCGGTGCGCAGCGGGCTCGTCGTCAGCGGTCCCGGGGCGGCGGTGAAAGTCCGCAAGCTGCGCGAGGAGGGGTTCACGGGACCGCTGCTGGCCGATCCCGCCGTCTACACCGTGGCGGCGGCCAGTGAGGATGATCCTTTCCCCGACGTCTCGGAAGGCCAGCTGGCCTTCGGCGACCCGCTGAGGCTGTCGATCGAGGAGCAGGTGGGCCACTGTGTGGGCGCGACGGCGGCCATGACTCCCACTGGATATCTGCACGCGGAAGACTCCGACACCCTCAAGGCCGCCGTCCACCAGGTTCTCAAGCTGGAGGACCCCCACGTCTTGTTCAGTGTTCCCGTGGACGTGGGGTGGCTGCGCGACGACTCGGTCGGGCAGCTGATCGCCTGGCTCAATGTCGTACCGAACCCCAAGGCGGTCATGCTCGGCGGACAGATGGACCCGCTGGCGGGCTTCTCCCAGGCGGTGGGCAACCTCAAGCGGCTGCTGGCGGAGGTACCCGGAACCGCGCTGCTGCGTGCCGACCTCGCGGCGTTCGGGGCCCTGGCCCACGGGGCGGCGTTCACCGCCTTCGGCGCCACCAGCAGTGTGCGGCACATCGTCCCGCCAGGCCAGGCGGCCAAGCGGTCCCCGGGCGGACCGAACTCGCCCTCCGTGCTGCTGCCGGAGCTGATGGACTTCTTCCTCGGCGAGACGCTGGCGAAGAGGTTCGCCGCGGGCCTGGCACCGGTGTGCCGGTGCGCGGCCTGCGACGGTTTGGTGCTGGACACCTTCGTCAGCAATCACTGGCAGGTGCCGGCGGCCGCCCACAATGCGGCGGTGCTGATGGAGTGGCTACGCAGCATGGACGCCGTCGAGTCGGCCGGGCGGCCCGCATGGTGGCAGCAGCGCTGCCGGCACGCGGTGGACCGCTACCCGGTGCTCAACGCTGAACTCGACCATCCCGGGTTCAGCGCCTTCAAGGTGCCCCAGCAGTTGCTTCAGTGGGCGCAGGCCCCCGTCTCCCCGCAGGCCCCCTCCACGGCACGCCCGGTGGCAGGCGTGGAGCGCGGTGAGCCGTGACTAGCCGATGCGGTGATGGAACTCCTCGGTGAAGCACCACGCCGCGGGCGTGTGGCGACGCGGGGTGTAAGGCCGGGGCTCCAGCAGCAGGTCAACGCTCTCGCCGTCGGCCACCAGGATGCCGATGCCGTAGAAGGCGGCTTCCATCAGCATCTCCTCAGCGGCCGGTGGAGCGCTGTCCAGCAGCAGGGCGCGCCGACTGAAGGGGGCGAAACGGCCGGCTTGCTCCAGTCCCGCGCGCCAGCCAGCGGCGCTCGCCCGGACCACGGCGAGATCAATGGTGAGCGGCCGCACCGCGCGACGGGTGACCTCACGGCGGTCGGCCTCGGCGGCACCGGCCGGAAGCCGCCGTACCGCCGACCGCAGACGTGCGGGCAGCGACGCCAGTGCGACGGGCTCGTCGACGGGCAGCTCCAGAAGAGTCTGCAGCGCATCAAGACTGTCCAGGCGGGCCGCTGACACGCGGGTGCGGCGTGCGCATTCTTCCTCGTCAAGCCGGTAGAACAGCAGCGCCTGGCTGTCCATCAGCTGGAGCGAGACAGACAGCGCGGCCGGATTAAGCAGGGCCGCGGAGGCTGCGCGTACCGATGTGCCCACCGACGGGCTGGCCAAGGTCACCATGCCGTTCACCCTGCCTCATCCGACTTCAGCCGCACCCGGCGGCCCCGACTATCCCACCCGATGGGGCACGGCCGCCTCGTCCAAACGTTCCAAAAACCCACCCAATCCCTGCCACAGTGCTATGTCGCCGACCGCACGGTAGAAGTACCGCTGTTCCCCGGGCACCAGGCCTGCGGGCGGTATGCCGCGTGGCCAGGTGGACCACGGCGCAGGTCCCGCATAGCACGGCGGCTCGGTGACGGGTATGCGCAGACCGGCTTTGTACAGACCAGGACCTGCTGCGAGATGTCAGCGCGGACCGCGCACATGGCGACCCTGCACTGTGCGCAGACGTCAGCCACTGCGGTCTGCGCAGCGTCACCGACGACTCCTCTGTTCGCCGCAGAGAGTTCAGCGAGAACGGTCTGAGATCGGTCACCTCGGGCAGGCAGCAAGGGCTGCCGTGCCTCCTGCTGGGCAGGAGGCAGACGCGGGCTCGTGCCGGGAACGCGAAAGAGCCCGGATCGTGTGGATCCGGGCTTCTTCGGCAGTAGCGGGGACAGGATTTGAACCTGCGACCTCTGGGTTATGAGCCCAGCGAGCTACCGAGCTGCTCCACCCCGCGTCGGTATCCCCACCGTACGCCATCCCAGCAGGCGCCGAAGACCACCTTCCGGCGCAGGGTCGCTATGCGGCGAAGCCGACGTTGGTGACGTATTCGTACTGGCCCCACTGCGAGCCGAGGTCGACGATCGTGTCCTGCCATGCGGCGTCGAGGCTTTGGTGGTCGCCAGCCGCCCAGGAGCCGACGATGCGGTCCCAGCGGCGTACGTTCATCGTCCGGTACTCCACCACGCGCTGCAGCGGCTGCGGCACCTGGGACTGGTTGAGCGGGTGGATCTCCACTCGCGTACCGCGTCCGTCGCGGTTGAGGCGCCTGAGGAGATGGCGGGCGACGTTGTGACGGCGCACCGCCCGGTACACCTGGTCAATGCGTTCCAGGTTGGCCTTGGAGGGGCGGCGTTTGCTCTCCAGCCAGGCCTTCAGCGTCCGGTGAGTCACTGTAAGTCCGGCGTCTTGCGCTGCCTTCAGGGTCTGGGTCGACTTCGTCAGATAGTGCAGGCGCGCCATCCAGCCGCGCTTGGCGGTCACGGGAGTGGCGATGCCGCCCGCGAGTTCGTCGAGCTTGCGAGCGACGGCGTCGCTGCCCTTGATACCCCGGGCGCCGAACCTCCCGAAGTCGATGTTCTTCTCCGGCACTACTCCCCCTCTCCTGCGTGCTCACCGGCGTCGGTTCCGGCGGCGTACGTGTCCTTGACCTTGACCTCGGTAACACCTCGGCCTTCGGCGAAGACACGGCGCCAGTCACCGATGACGTGGAGTTCGTCGGTGCCCATCGCCCGGACGACGGCCAGGCCTTCGTCATGGGCCTTGAGCGCCTTGAGCCACAGATTGGCGAAGGCCTGACTGCGGATGAGGTGCATCCAGTCCGGACGGTAGAGCTCCCGGTTGTAGTTCGACTCCCCCATCGTGGAGACGAACTTCGAGTACATCGCCTTCACGTACTCCAGCGTCACCGTATCGCCCTGCTCGATCGCCGTGTCGCGGGCGTCCTTCAACGCGATGCGGAACTTTTCCAGCAGGTTCTCCGTGGCCCCGGAGGTGTACGACTCGTGGATCTGAGGAGGCGCGCACAGCTGGTGCTTCGGGCCGGACAGGCGCAGCAGGAGGCGCAGCGTCGGCTCGGTGACCCACAGGGGACCGGGCTCGTCCCTCTGGCCGATCGGGTTGGGCAGCACCACCTCGTGCTCCCACTCGGGCGGGGTGATCAGGTGGACTCCGGAGCGGCGGCGGTCGTGGGCCAGGCCGGTGGAGTGCTCGAGCTGGCCTAGGGGAAGGTGCGTCTTGAGGGCGGAGAGGTAGGCGCCGTTGATGTCGAGCGCGGTCACCTCATGCTGGCCGGGCGGGAGTTCGTGACGGGTCCACTTGGGGCGGGCCTCCCAGATCTGGTCGGCGCCGCGTGCGGTCTGCTTCTTGAGGATGTCGGGGATCCAGGGGTGCGCGATCACGTCGTAGCGGGCGCCCTTGCGGGTCTCGTCCAGCAGTCGCATCGCGTCCGGGATCGCCCGCTTCAACAGCGCCGCCGTGGCTGCGTCGACGTCGCCTCGGTGCTCGGCGAGCGCGCCCTGCACGGCCTCGCGGATCAGGTCGACCGGGCCGGACGGCTCCTGGAACGCGTGGCGGGCCGGGCCCTTGGAACGCTCCGTCGCACGCGCCGGACGTGTCGTGCGCAGCGACGCTTTCAGGGTTTGCGCAGTGGGCTGTTCGGCTGGCGCGGTAGCGGGGGCTCCGGTGGCGATGGGCTGGCAGTCGGCCGGGGCCAGGTGCTGAGCGAACCCCGCCACGCGTTGTCCGGCCGGACGACCGCACAGCACACACGGCTCGGGTACGACGAGCAGCTCTACGTCGTCCCCGTCCTCGTCCTGCGCGGGATCCGGCGAAGACGAGGGGGTGACGGTCGCGGCCGTGTCTGACGTAAGGGGCTGCTCCGCAGCCGGCGCCGCCTCGGTCTCGGTGGCGAGCTTGGTGTTCAGCCCGTCCAGCAGGTACGCGTATTTGGTGCGGATCTCGCCGGCCGGGTCCCGGCCGCTTTCCCATCCGCTGAGGGTTGACGGACTCACGCCGAGCGCGCGTGCCACCTGCGCCTTGGACAGCCGAGCCCGCTCCCGCAGCTCGCGGCGCACCTGACAGGGCGGGAGTTCGGCCTCCGGGCCGACGGCGTCGAGCAGCGAGTCGATCGCGTCGAAGTCGCTCACCGGCTCGTCCCCTTCGCTTCGGTCCGGACGGAACGGCGCCTGTCGGCGGGCAGCGCCTCGCACGCTCTGGTCGGACCCGCCAGCAGGTCCAGCGCGCTAATGCCGTAGTGCTCGGCCAGGACGTCGACGTCGCGCAGGCTCCAGGAGATGGCGCCCGACTGCCGGCGCGACACCTGCGTCTGCGTCAGTCCCAGCACCCCCGCAACCGACCGCTGCGAGTCACCCGTCACCTGCATCAACGCGGCCACTGCCAGCCGCAGCGACTCCTCCAAGCTCAATCCCATGCCGCCATCTTACCTGAATCTATGCAACTATCGCATGATAATTAGCTTTTTACTATTAAAAATGCAGTAAAGCTTTCAGGTTCTCGCAGGAGCTAAAGATTCTCGGGCAAAGTGGGAGTCAGCGATCCGGGCCTCCCTGATCCCGCGGAATCCGTCGGGCCGCGCGCCGGGCTTCCCGTTTCGCCTGGCGCGCCTCTTCCACCGCACGATCGGACAGGCACCGCGGGCACACGAGGTCCACGACACGGCTGCGCAGGGCCCGGCGCAGCCGGAGCCCGGGCGGCGGCCACCCACGGCAGTGGCGGCGCACCGTACGCACTCCAGTGCCCAAGAGCGCCCCGACCACGGAGGCGTTGTCAGCGTAGTTGGCCAGGAGGAACGCCATCTGCGCCCGGTGGCCGGCCGGGAACCGGGCTGCGAACTCGGTCCGCTCTTCCGGCTGGAGGAGCGCGTCGTGGCGTTCGCAGCGCGGCGTCGTCTTGTTGTTCCGGGTGATGCCCGGGGAGCTGATGTTCATAGCTAAAGAAGCCTGCCGGGGGCCGTCTGTGGACAGCGGGCGGCCATTGAGGGCTTCCCGGATGTGCCGTCACCGGCAGGGTCGGCGCCCGTCACACTCAATGCTGCACCTCCCGGATCATTGCGATCCATACCGCCGCTCCTCCGCGGGCTCCTTCCAGACGGAGGCACCGAACGCCCATACCCCGCCCCGTGTATCACTGCGGTGGCTGGGGGCTGGCCGATGCTCCTTCCGGATGCTCGTTGATCCAGGACAGGCCGCCGATGTCGAGGCGGTGCCGGGTGCGGGTGACGGCCACATAGGCCAGGCATGCCTCTTTGTCGTCGATCCGGCGGGCAGTCCCCTGCCCCGTGTCGCGCGGCGGGCCGTCGGAGGGCGGGGTGAAGTCGTCGGCGATCTTCACCTGTGCCCATTCCCGGCCTTTGGCCTTGTGCGCGGTGGAGACGGTTACCTCGGACTGGTCTTCGGGGGCGAGATGGGCGACGGCGGCCAGGATGGCGTCAGCGCCGTGGGTGTCGACCAGGTCGACCAGGGGTTGCAGGTCGCGCCCGGCGGGGTCGTGGGTGGCGTAGTCCTGCAGGTCGCCCCAGGTGGTGAACAGCACCAGTTCGGGGTGGGTGGTGCAGCGTCCTTCTTTGAGGTCGCGGGCGGCCAGGGCCAGAGCGCGCAGGCTGTCTCCTCCCCCGGCCAGTGCGACCCGGTGTCCGCCGGACAGCAGGTCCATGACCTGGGCCATGGCGCCGACGTTGGTACGGCACAGCACCGCGTCGGGCCGGGTGACGGGGCCGAGTTCGGTGGGCACGGTGTCGGCGCCGGTGAGACGGATGGGGGCGTCGGCCAGGTGCAGCCAGCGGTTGGCTTCCTCGGCGAGGCGGGGGCCGAAGCGGAAGGACCGGGACAGGGCGAGCTGGGTGCCGTCGAAGCCGGTCATGACGTCTTTGGCGCCGCGCCAGTGGTAGATGGCCTGGGCGGAGTCGCCGACCATGACCAGCTGGGCGTGGTCGCGTTGGGCGAGGAAGATCTGCTCGACGACGGGGTTGGTGTCCTGGGCTTCGTCGAGGAGCAGGAAGTCGGCGTCGATTATCGGCTGGGTGAGGGCCCAGATTTTCAGGTAGTGGTCGTGATCGAAGCGGACGGCGCCGTCGTCGGGGTGTTGCAGGTCCATCCAGGCTTTGCGGGCGAACGGGACGACGTGTGCGGCGAGTTGCGCGTGCAGGCTGGGCTCTTCCAGGCCGCGCAGGTGCGGGATGTGGTGGCGGGTGATCGTCGTGTCTGCGGTGTGGCAGAAGCGGGCCACGGTGCGCAAAGTGACGTAGGAGAGGGTCTTTTGGGAGAGGTCGCGTTCGCCGATGCGGAGGGCTTTGGCGATGCCGAGGGCCTGCCCGGTCTGCCAGGCGGGGCGGCGGGGGGCGTTGAGGCGGCGGGTGTAGCGGTGGCCGACGGCGGCGTAGGCCAGGGCGTGGGCTGTCTTGCACAGGACGCTCTTGGGGAAGCGCGCGGCGGCGTCCTGGGCGATGGCCCGGTTGTAGGCGAGGTAGCGGCCGCGACGCTGGGTGGCGTGGGCGAGCTGGGCCAGGGTGGTGGTCTTGCCGGTGCCCGCACCGGCCTGCAGGGCCAAGTGTTCGCCGGTGCGGAAGGCGTCGGCCGCGGCGGCCTGTTCGTCGGTCGGTTTCAGCACGGCGCGGCTCCGGAAGTGTGGGTCAGGGCGTGCCCGACGGCCGCGATGAGATGGGCGGGCGTGGTGTTGGCGAGCAGTTGCTGCAGGGCCCGGTCGAGGCGGTCGGCCTCGTCGCTGGCGTGCTGGGCCAGGGCCCGGTGAAGGGCCAGTTCCACGAAGCGTTGGGGTGTCTGTGCTGCGCGGTCGGCCGCTGCCGCGAGGGCGGTGTGTGCGGCGGGCGGGAAGGCGACGTTGAGGAGGATCTTGCCGCTTCGGTCGGGGTAGTGCGTGGTGATGACGTCGATGGGCAGCCGTGTGCCGATCTGGCGGCGCAGTCGAGTGAGGGCCTTTCCCGGGGTTTTGGCGCGTACGACGGTCATGAGCCGGGTGGCGTCGGAGTTGGCGGCGAGCGGCATCGTGCGGGCGGCGTGATGGAGTTCTGCCGCGGTGAGGGATCGGGTCAGGGTGATTTCCAGGGCGTGGTGCGCCATCGTCATGCCTCGCCTCCGGGGTCGTGCGGGAGGCGCGTACGGATGTGCGCTGCATGCAGGAGGGGGTCGAAGACCTGCCATCCGGCCAGGGCAAGGTCGGCGGCGTTCGGGGCGGCGGCATGAGCGGGGCAGCGCTGGGTGCGCCAGCGCAGCTGCTCCCCGTACGGCAGGCGGCTGAGGTCGTAGAGGGCCATCAACTCGGCGGGCAGGGTGAGTTGACCGCGCTGCGGGCTGGCAGGCAGGAGTGCCCAGACCCCTTTGGGGGCGTCGGGGGAGAGGACGGGCAGCGGGCAGCGGCGGCGGTGCCGGGTCTGGGCCACACACCGGATGTCCTCGACCGGCCGGTCGGCGAGATAGCGGCCCAGCAGCAGCTGCACGACGGGACGGGCGGGCCAGTCGCTGGGGGTCGCCGGCTCACGCTCGGGCGCGGGTGGCGTGGACGGGGCGAAGGCACCTGAGTCGATCAGGCGCCGGGAGCGGACGCCGAGTTGGCGGCGCATCTCCTCGATGTGGGTGGTCAGGCGGGCAGTCGGGGTGCGGCTCGGGCAGAGCACGGCGTGCGGGATGCGGCACCAGGCGCTGCCGTCGCCGTGCGGGTGGGCGATGCCGCAGCTCAGATGCCAGCGGCAGGAAGCGGGGACGTGAGCGACGGCGAGTTCGGCGGGGTGCAGGGCGATGGGGCGCCGATCGGCGCGCTGATAGAAGTCGATGTGGTTGCCGCAGGTGCGGCAGCGGCCGCTCTGACCGGTGCGCAGCAGGCGGCTGGGGCTGGTGGCGGCCACCCGCAGCGGCCGTCGGGGCCGGGGGGCACGCGGGCTGCCGTCCCAGCGACAGGAGGTGGAGGCGGAGTTGGGGCACATGGCGGTGAAGCTTCCAGACGACGCGCCGCTGCACCGGGACAGCACCTCAGAGTGTCCTACGGATGGCGCAATCCCGGGGAACGCCCGCACGACTGAACGAACGTGTGCTCGACGTCGGGTCGCCTGTTCAGGTGATGTCGCGCCGGGGTGACAGAGGGGCCTGACGGGCGGTTCAGAGTTGCGGCGTGCCGGGTGGGGCGTGGTCTGCGCAGAGGGAGCCGAGGAGCTCGTCGATGGAGACGTCGAGGGCGTGGGCGAGAGCATGCCAGGTGGTGACGCTGCCGGTGGTGTGGCCGTGTTCCAGGTCGATGAGGGTGCGCCGGCCCAGGCCGCTGCGGCGGGCGAGTTCGTCGAAGGTCCAGCCGCGCTCACCCCTCAGCCTCGCCAGCGTCACACGCAACGCGAGGAGGTCGGGATCGGGCGGCAAGATCGTCACCCCACCATCCGACGGTGCAGGACCCTGCCCTGTCAGTGCAGACCTCTGCACTATTTGCTAGGGAAGGGGTGACACTCGGCGGTGCTGGAGTAAGTGCTGCAGCGTGCCCCGCTCCCGCCCCGGACGACGCCTGGGGCACGCCCGTTCGACGGCACGGATCAGATCGGAGGGAAGCGAGCCCGATGAGGCTCTCCACGCACGAGACGGTGCAGCGCATCTGGACGGTGCGGCTGCACCCGCAGCCGGGCGGGCCGCTGCTGAGCTGCCCTCAATGCACGCTGCACGGCTACCGGTTGCCGGCCGCCTCGGCCCGCTCCGTTGCCCTGACGCACCTGGCCCGCCACGCCCGACGGGACGTGCTGCCCAGGCATTTGCGGACCTGCCAGTGCCGGGCGCGAAGCTGCTCCTGGCACCCGCGTCATCGCGGCTGCGCCGGCCCCGTGCTCCTGGCGCTGACCTGCGACCGCAGCGGCCGCGTGTGGCGCCTCGCGGATGCATGCGCCGCCTGCGCGGCCGCCACCACCAACACCGCCGTCGTACCCGACACCCTGCTCGCCTCCACATGCGCGCGGCGGGCCGGTCCGGCAGCCAGGCCCTCGCACGGACCGGGCGAGCGGCTGCGCGTCCGGGAAATGCTCACCTACCTTGCTGTGGCGCCGCCCTGCTACTCCTCCCCCGCCGCCCGGCTGCTGGCCCTGCAATGCGCCCTGCGCGCCGACGGCCGAGGCCGCGTCCGGCTCTCCAGCGGTCTTCTGCGCAGCATGCGGCTGCACGGCCGTGCCGAACTCTGGAGCGAACTGGAACATGCCGGGTGGCTCCGCTGTTCCCTCCCGCGGCGTCCCCACGTGGAAGCGCGTCTGCTCGACGCGGGCATACAGAGCCAGACAGCCGGTCGCAGTGCCCGCGCCCGCGCGGCGCACTGGGCCCTGCGCCCTGTTCCGCTGGTCGCGCCTCGAGGTATGTCCCCCACGGTGCAGCTCACCGCTCTGGTCCTGGCAGCCCACACGTCCGACGGCGTCGGAAGCGCGGAACTCGACGTCCTTGCCCGGCTGGGCGGTCAGTCCCCGCAACAGGTGGAGGACCTCCTCGACCAACTGGTCCGCTGCCGCCTCCTGGCCGCCTGGCAGCACCTCAGGGAGCACGACGAGATCTCCTGGCGCCTCCCCGAACACAGCGCACCGAGCAGCGCCCCACCAGGAAGGTGACCCCGCGGCGGGCCGGTCGTCCCGCTCGGCTCAAGGGGTGCGTAACCGGTCGAATGATGCCCGCAATTCGTCACGCTCGCACGCAGTCGGGCAGGAAGTCGCCATGCTTTGTTCTTAGTGGCCGGGCATGGCGGTGCGGACGCTAGCGTCCACCGGAGTGCGCACTGCTGCGGGAGGCTGGACGTCATAGTGGAAGCGGTCTCGGAACTTCTCACTCTCAGAACGGACTACGCGGCCAAGCTCGATGCCGACCTGGAGCTCGTCGAGAAGGACCGCGAGCGGGTGCGTGCGGAGATCACCGCGTTGCAGGATCAGCTGCACACCTTGGAAGGCAATCACGCCCTGCTGCTGAGCATGCGGGAGACCCTGTCGGGTCACTCCCCCGCCGCCTGCCCGGAGCCGGGGCCGGGCGGTGCAGTTACGACCGGCAACGCTCCTGCCGCTTCGTCTGTGTCCGACGGTGTGCCGCACTCGGCCGACGGTGCCGCTATCGGCTGTGGCACGGGTGTGGAGGCACCGGAGGAAACGCCGGAGGCCGCGAAGAAGGCGCCGACGCTGCGGGATCTGGTAGCTGGTGAGCTGAAACGGCGGAGCGATCCCTGCTCGTCGCACGATGTCGCCGCCGCACTGGCTCGGGCGCACCCTAGCCGGAGGATCAAGGAGCCTGCGATGCGTCACGCGCTGGAAGCGCTGGTCGCGCAGGGACGGTCGGGCGGTCCAAGCGCGGCTCGCGCGTCTTCTACTTCTCGGCCGGCACGGGTAAGGGCTGACGTTCGCCCGCCTGGCGGAGTGTCATCGCTGGTTCAGGCAGCCGCGTCGCGAAGCGGCTGCGCGGGCGACAGGAAGACCGGCATCGTCTCGAAGCCGAGAGCTTTGAGGCTGGCTTGCTGGCGGGGCGTCATCTGGGCGCTATCCCTGCGCCGCCGGATCAGCCAGGCACCGAGGTGGACCTGGTCGCCGAGGATCTCTTCGGTGTGGTCCTTGGGCATGTCGAGGTGCCCGTGGCGCTGGTGGTACTGGCGGGCCGCGCGCAGGCCGCGGTTAAAGGCCCTCTCGCGCAGGCTGGTGGGGCGGGTCAGCAGCATGATGTGGGGATGGGCATCGGGGCAGGCGCGGGCCAGGGCGGCCAGGAGGTGCTTCTGCTGGGGATCGAGCAGGTGGAAGTGGGTGATCTGGCGGTCCAGCCAGCTGTCCCAGGCGGAGTCACGGCTGTCGTGGCGGTGGTAGGTGCACCGCCAGGTACTGGTGGTCAGGCGGCGTCTGATCTGCGCGTAGGTGTACTGCCAGCGCAAACTCCAGGGCGGGTTCCAGAAGGGGTCGACGGCGTTGAGGGAGGCGATGCGGGCTGGGGCGAGCTGGCCGGTGTCGGCACGGCAGCGCATGGTCTCCAGCCAGGCGGCCAGGTGGCGATCACCGCCGTGGGCGTTCTTGCCCAGGGCGAGGGTGCCGTGGCGGGCGGCGCAGGCGGTGATCTGGGCCAGGTGGTGCTCGAAACTTTCAGGGGGATGGGGCCAGGACAATCCCATGCTGGTGAGGGCGGCGATGCGGTCGGCCAGCAGGGCGTCTGCGGCGTACAGAGAGCGTTGCTGGCCGATCCACTGGCCCAGGGACAGGCCGTCGCTGGTGACGTGTTCGCTGGGGACGTTCAGGTGACCGTGGCGGGTGCGGAAGGCATGGGCGGCCTGCAGTCCGTCCTTCCAGAAGGCGTTGTTGGGGGCCTTGTGGGTGCGCAGCTTCAGGGTGCGGGTTACCTCGCCGGCACGGTGCGGGCGCGGTGCAAGGGGCTGTGGTCGCGCCTTCATGCGGGAGCCGAACCGCTGATAGGCCCTGGTGTCGTAGACGGCAAGGCCGTTAAAGAAGCGCCAGAAGTCTGAGAACGAGGAGGATTCCATGGCCTGTCGGGTGGACTGGCCGGGTGCGATGTAGACGGGGATGAAGATGGATGCGCACTTGGCCTGGCCCGGGGGTTTGCGCAGGGCCCGGCCGATGCTCTGGGCGATGTGGTTGGGGCTGCGGCGCGGATCGGCGATCAGGATGCCGTCGGTGTCGGGGGCGTCGACACCTTCGCTCAGCACGCGGACACTGGCGAGCACGGCGCAGTCGTGGCTGCCGGCGGTGCTCCCTTGGGTGTGGGCGGAGAAGTGCTCGAACTCGTGGAAGATCTGCTGGCGTCGCCAGGGCGCCTGGTGGCAGTGCAGGGCCTGCGCCCAGGGGTTGCGGATGCCGGTGCGGTCGGCGAGCACGTCGGCGGTCTCGGGCAGAGAGGCGACGAAGCCGCGGGCGGCGGCGATCCGGCCGTGGAAGGACAGCACCCGGCGCGCGTCGTGTTCGGCCATGGACATCAGCAGGGCTGCCTGCATCGCGGCCAGGCGCAGCCCGTCCTGATGTGGGGTGGGCAGGGGGTCATGGAGAATGCCGCGCAGCATGCTGTCGTGGACTTCCGGCACGATGAGCTGGTAGTCGGCGAGGACGCCGCGTTCGATCGCCTGGGCCAGGTCCAGGTTGTAGACGACGGGGCCGTAGATGGTGGGGTCGTCCATCGAGGCGAGTCGTTCGATGCGGGTGCGCGCCTTCGGGTTTTGCGTGGTGCGCCAGTTGCGGGGCGTGGCGGTCATGTAGAGGCGGTGCGCGGCCGGGATGGCGCGGTCGTCGTGGATGAGTGCCCAGCGTTTGTCCCAGTCGCCGCTGGTGCGGTGGGCTTCGTCAGCCAGGGCGAAGACCCAGGGCGGCAGCTGTTCACCGCGGTGGGCCTCGGCGATGGTGGGCAGGGAGGCGTAGGTGGCGAAGACGGCGATGCGTCCTCCCCCGGCGACACGGCGGGCCAGCACCCGGGCATTTCCGGTGAGCAGCAAATGGCCGCGCAGGCTGCGGTCGTGGACACCCGGCAGTGAGCAGACGCCGATGAGCTGGTCGAAGCCGCCGTCGGCCAGCCAGCGGGCCGCCGTCTGGGTCAGGAGTTCGAGGGTCGGGACGAGGATGAGGACGGGGCCGCGCTCAGCGAAGTGCTCCGCGACGCGCTTGCCTATGAGGGTCTTACCGGTGCCGCAAGCGGCGATGATGGTCGCAGCCGCATGCCGCGTCCCGCTCAGGGCGTCAACTCCCGCAGCGACGGCTTCTCGTTGGTGGGGGCGCAGCTCAACACGGCCGGGCATGACGCGCTGACTCCCTCGTCGTGAAACTGCGTGCCCGCGGGGCACCTTCACCAGTCTGTTCGCAGTGGAGAGCCTGGCAGCTTTGCCGCAGGGTCCGGCCGACACTGACCGAAGCTGCTCTTTCTTTTCTTCGCGCGTGCGTAATCGGTCGCCTCCGGGACCGCGTGTGCGCCAGATGGGACCGTTTCGTCAGCCTGGGCTGCCAGCCGAGGGACGGCGGGAGTTAGATGAAGCCGCAGCCGGACATCCCGGAAGGAGCGCCATCGTGGCGGAGCAGCGAGACGAATGGCTCGGGCGGCGCCGGATGCACCTGCGGCTGCGGTTTCTGCAGGGTGAGTCCACCGGCTCGTACGTGACGCGGCTGGCTGCCCGCAACAACCGCCCTGCGCAAGAGGTACTGCGGAGCATGGGCACCGGCCCAGTGCCGGTCGATCCTCAATACACCGAGATGTACGTCAGCTGCTACGCGCGCGAGCGGCTGGCCACCCTGGCCGGTTACACCGTGGCCGAGATGCAGGAGCGTCTGATCGGGCTGCGCGACGAATTCCTCATGCCCAAGAACGCCAAGGACGACTGGGAATGGCCCTGGGACGCGCGGGCCGGCTACATCGTGCAGGCCTGCTCCCTGTGCGCGGCGCGCCGCGGCACCCGCTCGCCCGCCTGGCTGATCCTTCCCGACCCCTGGCAGGTGTGCCTGCGCCACCAGCGCTGGACGGACAACTCCCGCAGCACCAGGCACCCTTACATCGATCTCAGCGAGCTCGCGGAGGTCGTGCGCGCGCAGCAGCGCCTGAACCGGATACGCAAACGCCTGGGCCCGGCCGGACGGTGGGTGTTCGCGGACGCCTGTTCCATCCTCGTACGCTCCGGGTATCTTGAGGACCCGGCACAGATCAAGCAGTGGGCTGTCCTCGCGGCCGAGCTGGGCGAGCAGCGAGTGCGGCCGCTGGCGCAGTTCAGCCGACTTTCCCTGCTGACCCAGGACCTGGCCTGGCTCGAGGTGCGCCGCCTGAACGGCGTACTGGGCAGCACCGAGTACCAGGACTGGCTGCCGCGGACAACGCGTCGGCACGGCTACCGGTCCATCGAGCCGCTGACCGTCTGGCACCGCCAGCACCGGCCGCTCAAGCAGGGCATTCCGCAGTTTTCCAGCGGAGACGTGCCCTCAAGCACCGTAGTGCGAAGGGTGACCGGTCATGCCCTGCCCTCCCCGTTGGCGCCGGTGGAGGAGCTGACGTGCCTGCCGTGGGTGCGCATGCCCAACTCGATGGACCGGTTGTTTCTGTAGTCATCCGCGCCGCGTACGGCTGCTTCGGCCTCGGCTGAGCAGGGGCCCGGTGGATCTCCGGTAGCAGGGAACCACCGTCAAGGAAACAAGGGCATCTGCATCCTTTCGGGTGAACTCCTGCGGCTGCGTCACACGAATTGGGAGGAGGCCCGGAGCCTGGTGGACGTCTGCCGCGCAGCAGGGCACGGCGCGGCACGAGGGGAGCAGCTCGTGGACTTACAGGTGCGCTACCGCGACGACATGGGCCACGAACGCCTCAGCACTCCACGGGCGTTGCGCGGACTTCCGGTGGAGGAATGGCCGGTGCTGCACGAGCAGCGCGCCTACCGGGGGCGGAAGTCGAAGGTGCGCCAGTGGTGGTCGTCGACCACAAAGAAGGACATCAGCTGCCGGTCCCGGGAGCATGCATACGCGGCCATGTTCCTCGACCGCGACCCGCACATCGTCTACCTGGCTGCACCGTCGCTGCAGATCGAATGGCGCGAGGGTGAGCGTGCGGGGGTGGTGAACCCTGCGTTCATGGCGCGCACCGTCGAGGAGCAGCAGATCCTCTATCTGCACTCCCCCGCCGGGAAGGAGCCGGACGATCAGGAATGGTCGGTGGCCCAGGCAGCCGCCGCGCCGGCGGGATGGCAGGTGGATGTCGCCGGCGCCCCGGGCGGCCAGCTGCGCCGCAATGTGTACATCGTCTCGCAGTTCCGTCACGACGAGTTCGCCGACGAGAGCGCCAGGGCCGTCCTGCTGGAGGCATTCGCCCGGCCCCTGCCGCTGAGCAGGGGCGCCGATGCTGTGGATCTTCCCCCCGGGCAGGGCCGCGCCAGCAGCTGGAACTTGCTGTGGACGCAGGATCTAACGACGCACTGGGATGAGCCACTGACCCCCGACAGCACGGTCTGGGCGGCCGGAGCGGCAGCATGAGCGCCGTCCTTTCCCTGCCGGTCGACGCCCCGGACGAGCGGGCCGGGACGCTCCGGCCGGGGATGACGGTCCGGTGGAAGACCGGCCGCTATCTGGTGGGCGCCTTGCAGGGTGCCAACGTGCACCTGGCGGCGATGGACGACGGCGGCCAGGACGCGCTGGTACTGGTCTTGCATCCTGGTATCCGCCCCGGACTTCGCCGTGCTGAAGGCCGACGGGACGCCACAGGAGCCGGAAGCGGTGCCGGACCTGTCCGTGCTGGACCGGCTGGACAAACAACAGCTGGAGCACCTGCGCTGCTGGGAGAAGCATGTCCGGGAGGTGCTGACCGGCCGCCCTGCCGGCGCCCGGTCAGGCGCCTTCACTCCGCGGCACGGCTATGATCCCGCGACCACCACCCGCACCGCCCGCTACGCCCTCAAAGCAACCGAGCTGAAGGCGGCCGGTCTGACCGGGTCGGTCGCCACCGTGCAGCGCAAATGCCTGGCCTACGAAGCACACGGGCTGCTCGGCCTGGTCGACAGGCGGTGGCTGCGCACGGCCACTGTCTACGGGAACGTCGACGAGCGGGTGGTGGCGCTGATCCGCCAGGAGGACAAAGCCCAGCGCGGCGATTCGGCGGGCACCTTCTCCCGGCTGTACAAACGGGTGCGCACGGCGCTGCGACGCGCGCACCCGGATGAGTACCGCGACCTGATGCCGGCCCGCACCACCTTCTACGACCTGCTCAAGCGGCTGGGGATCTCGAAGCAATCGCTGGAGGCCGCGCCCGGGCAGGACAGTGACGCCACTGCCCCGCCCGATCCTCCTTACCATCCGGCGCCAGTGTCGTTGCTGGGCGAGCGCGTGGAGATCGACGGCACCGGGCTGGACGTCCTGGCGCTCGGCGACGACGGACGTCCTGTAGCAGTGGAGTTGACCTACGCCCTCGACATCCTGAGCCGCAGCTTCATCGCCGGAATGATCGTGCCCAAGTCTTCGGGCCGGAAGAAAGGGCCGGGCAGCCGGCGCCGCGGCGGCCGCAGCACCAAGTCGCTGGATGCCGCGCTGCTGCTGGGCCAGGCGATGGCGCCGCTCGCGGCGCGCCCCGGCTGGTCGCCACAGACGCTGGCCGCCAACTCGGACCTGCCCTACACACAAATGCTGGCCGGCGATCCGCGGATGGCCGGCGCCGCGGCCCGGCCCGTCATCCGCCCGAAGACGGTGGTCGTCGACAACGCCAAGATCTTCAAAGCCCGGCACTTTAGGGACGTGTGCAGCATGCTGGGCATCGAGGTGGAGTCCGCCAGGGAGCGCACCCCCACCGACAAGGCGGTCATCGAACGCACCAACGCCTCGGTCAAGAGCATGTTCTCCCAGTTCGTCGCCGGCTACACCGGCAACAAGCTGGCCACACGCGGCAAGGACGTCGAAAAGGAACGGCTGTGGCCGCTGAACAAGCTGCAGGACATGTGGCACGAGTGGGTGGTCACCGAGTGGCAGCGGCGGCAACACGAAGGACTGCGCTCCCCCTTCCTTCCCTCTCTCGTCCTCACGCCTAACCAGATGTACGCGGCGGCGGTGGCCGTGGAAGGCGCCGTACCGCGGCCGGTCACACCGGATGAGAGCCGCAAGCTGCTCCTCCAAACGAAGCGGACCGTCACCCGCGACGGCATCAAGATCGGCAACCGCACATATGTCAGCCACCGCATCCGGGAGTTCAAGAACCGCCACACCGGCATCAAGGGACAGGGCCGGCGCTGGCCGGTCTACTACAACCCCTACGAGCCCAGCCGGGTGTGGCTGTACGACCACACGGTCAAGAACGACCCCGCCCGCAGCCCGTGGGTGGCC
The DNA here is from genome assembly GCF_040629205.1 of Streptomyces sp. NPDC005962. NCBI lineage: Bacteria > Bacillati > Actinomycetota > Actinomycetes > Kitasatosporales > Streptomycetaceae > Streptomyces > Streptomyces sp. NPDC005962. Next base: position 37,239 of record NZ_JBEXVE010000045.1, read on the forward strand.
TTCGACTTCAAGTACCAGCACCTGATCCACGATGCCTGGACCCAGTATCTGTGGGAAAAGGCCGCCGACTTCGTCACCGGTCTCGTCGGCCGGGAAGGCAGCGAGGAAGAAATCGCCCGGGCCGTGGACGATCTCCTGGCCCGCGCACGGCGCGGCCCCTCCCCCACCTCCACTTCTGCCAAGCCGGTGGCCGCGTTCGTTCCGCAGCCCCTGGAGATCACCGAAACATCGGTCAACCCGTATGCGGGGATCACCCGGGCCGAACCCGGCAGCGTGACGCCCGCACCGTCCCTCAACGTCGATGCCAAGGACCTCTTCCCCGGCCGCCGTGCCGCGCTGCCGCCCACTGCGCCCGAACGTGCCGCCTCGTCTGCCTCGCCGGTCCAGGCGCGGCCGCCGCGGCGCCGTCCCGCCTCTGCGGGAGGACAGAGTCTGGGCGGATCAGCCAGCGACATTTTCCGGGAGCTGGCATCGGATCCGCCCGAGAAGCCGCCGCGGCCCGACCAGGAATCGCCACCGCCCAGCCAAGACTCGCAGGAGACGTGATGGACGCTGCGCGCACCGCCCCGAAATCAGTCGCCCCCGCAGCTCTCGCTGCGCGGTGGGCGCCGCTGGATCCCGAACTGCTCACGGTGCGGGAGGGGTTCATGGACTTCGTGCACCGCAAACTCGAGCCTCCGGATCTGCAGGACTGCGCCCCCCAGGGCACGAAGGTCACCGACACCGACCCGCGGATGATCTATCACGGGGAGATGATCCCCGTCAGCACTCCCGACGTGACCCAGGGGCTGAAGGACGCGCGGCGCACCCTGCGCACCAACCGGTTCCGCCCCACCGGCAAACGCATGAGCATGATCATCGACGGATGTGCCGGCAAGACCACGCTGCTGCTCCAGATCGGACGCGCCTACCAGGGAGTGCTGGAGACCGAACGTCGGCCGGACAGTGAGTGGACCCCCGTGGTCTACATCAACGTCCCGCCGCGCCACGAGAGCAACATGGACTGGTCCCTGCCCTTCGCGGACTTCTTCGGCATGGACCACACCATCAACATCGACAAGCGGACCTACCGCAGCACCGACATGACCGAACCGGTCGTGCACGCCATGCGGGAGAGCCGTACCTCCCTGGTCCTCATCGACGGCGTCGACCGCATCCACGACAGCGACCTGGCCACCGCCTTCGATTACTTCGACTGTCTCCAGGCCCGCCTGCGCGTCTCCGTCATCTACAGCGGTCGCGGCGCCACCGGCATCGTCAACGAAGGCCTGCACAACCGCCGCCGCAGCGAACGCCCCCGCACCTCCGAGCAGTTCGACAGCAGTCTGCCCGTCATGCGGATCAGCCCCATCCCGCTGCACGCGGGGCAGGAAGGGGGATGGCGGGGCGTGGTACAGCGCTACGACTCCAACCTCCGGCTCTACAACCACAAGCCCGGCGCGCTGCTGGACCTCGAGGAAAAACTCCACGCACGCACCGGCGGCTACATGGACACCCTCGACCAGCTCATCTGCCAGACCGCCCAGCAAGCCATCGAAGACCAGACCGAAGCCATCACCCAAGAAGCCCTCGACAACATGATCGTCGGCCGCAACGACCCCGACAACGACTGGGATTAGGAAATCCCGGCGCCGGAAGCGACCACCGCAGCATGGCGGGAAGCCGCCGACCGGTTGTTCACTCCGCAGAAGGCTGCAGGCACAAGCCGCTCTCGGGAGGGGCCGGCCCCGACACAGAGAGGTGATCATCCTGCAGGAATCGGACGTCATCACCGTACCGACCGGCGGCGGCCCCCAGCTGGCGCTGCTGTTCAGCGTGGACAGCGATCCGTTGCGCATCTCCGCGGCACGTCTTGTCGCCTACGCTGACGTGCCGCGGCGACAGTCCACGGTCCGGTGCGCACAGCCGCAGGACAAGCCGCTCGTGGAGCGGGTCGGGAGCCTGCTGCTCAGTGGGCTGGCCGGCCTCGCCCCGCGAACCCGCCAGGATGCCGAGCAGTACCTGGCAGATCTCGTCGCCACCGTGAACGGGGACCTCGCCGGGCGTCAGTGATCCGGTGCGGGCTGACTCTGCCGAGTCGGCCTGCCGTACCGCTCGCTTGGAGGTCACGGTCCGTCAAAGGGCAGGCGGTGTGAGGGACGATGCCCGCATGGACAACGAAGGGAACCGGTCCGCTGCGGCCGGAGCTCAGATCCCCGCACGGCTGCGTGCCGTCGGACCGGGCTGGCATCCCCTTTTGGAACGCCTGCACGCGCAGCTCACCGTGGACGTGCCCGGTTACCGGGTCACCGACGTGACGGAGAAGCTCGGCGGCTTGCGCATCCATGTCGCCACCGGCGAGCAGGCTGTGCCAGAGAAGGTGAGGGCGTTGGTGGCGGCATCTGTCGCGGAGGCGGCTGCTACGTGCGAATTCTGTGGGGCAGTCGGCCGACCACGCTCACGCAACGACGCCCCCGGAGGATGGATCAAAACGGTCTGCGACACCTGCCACGCCGACTGGTCCGCCCACAAAATCCTGATCGTACGGGGTGGCGTACTGCGCCGCCCGGTTTGACGGCGTGGCCCCCATGGCGTCATCCGACGGGTCCGTCCAACCGCAACTCCACCGGCGTGATCCGACCGTGCCGGGCTGCCCAGGCCGCGCCGACCCAGTGGTACTCGCAGAGAGCGAGAATCACCGCGATGACGCTGTGGAAGCCCAGTTCCGGGTCGCCGAGAAGCTGCCTGTAGGTGGCAGCGTCGCGAGCGCTGGGGACGGGGCGGCTGGTGGGGTGGGTGTGCCACTCGCCGACCCAGACACTGGCGTCGCTCGCGAACGCCTCGTCGGCCAGTGCCTGGGCGTGTGCCAGGTCGCGGAGGAAGTAGGTGGGTGTACGTACGGCGGCGGGACCGGGGGTTCCGGCGTAGTGGACGGTGACGGTGTTGTGGGTGTGGTGTCCCAGCAGGATGCCTCCGGTCTCCGTCGTGTGGTCAGCCGTACGCAGTTCGGTGATGATGATCCGGGCGGCCGGGGCGGTGAGGTGCACGGTGGTGACGGGCTGCTGGGTCATGGTGCTTCGCAGGTGGGGCAGCCGGATCTAGGTGGTGTGGCGGGAAGCCAGCGCAGCTCGGCGGTGTGGCCGAGGTTGAAGGGCGGGGCCCAGTCGGGCTGTCGGCGCAGGCCGAGCAAGGCGTGCTCTCCCGGCAGTCGCTGGTCGGGGTGCCCGGCGCGTTCGAGGACGGTGGCGATGGCGGTTTTGGCCGCGAGCTGGGCGACCAAGTGAAGGTCGGAGCCGACGGCGGTCATCGGCCGATGGCGGGTGCCGGTGCCGTACCCGGCGTCCAGGGCGGGCTCGGGGTCCAGGCCGCCTGCCTCGGCGAGGCTCTGGCGCCGGCAGGTGAGGCAGCCGTGCCGGGGCCAGGGGCGCAGTCGCAGGATCTCGCCGAGGGCACCGTCCTGCAGAACGCACGCGAGGACTGCGGTGAGGCCTGCGCGGCGGGCCAGGTGTCCGGTGACACGGCGCGGGGCCACCCCGTCTGCCGTGCACACGACGAGGTGGGTGTCCGCGAGGAGGGCTCGGACGTGGTCGGCGTGTTCGATGACGTCCAGGGGCAGAGGGATGACCGCCGTGTCGGGGCGCAGGGAGGCAAGTTCCTCGGCGAGGGCGGTGACTTTGTGTCGGCCGATGTGTTTGCGGGCGCTGGTGTGCCGGACGAGGTTGTGCCAGTCGAGCCGGTCGGGGTCGATGAGGGTGAGATGGCCGACGCCGTAGCCGGCGAGTGCGTGCGCGGTGGCCGAGCCGATGCTCCCCGCTCCGATCAGCATGATCCGCGTGTTCTGCAGTTCCTTTACGGGCCAGTGACCGCTGAGTTGCCCAATCCCGGTGGTTTCGGGCTCGGCCGACGCCTCGAGGGGCTGGAAGCCCGCACGGGTGACGTGCCAGGCGACGAGGTCGGGCAGGCCGCTTTCGGGAAAGGCGTCCTTCACTCCGGGGGCGTGGGTGATGGCCACGTAGCCGCCGTCGCCCGGCATCTTGAAACCGCTGGGCACGGCGTCCTTGAACACGTCCAACTTCATGGACGTGCCACACCGCACCCGCAGGAGGTACCAGAGCGCGTGGAGTTCGCTCTTGGCCTGGTACCAGTAGCCGGTAGGACGGGAGTCGCAGCTGGCGAGCAGGCGGGGGGCGGGCGGCGGCGGGTCGACAGAAATGATGGAGCCACCGCCCTCGGAGATGCCGCCCACCACAGCCAGGTCGTCCGGGTGGCTGATACGCAACGACAGTCGGCCCCACGCGCCCGAGTCGCGGAGTGTGGTCGCGGCGTCCCGTGGGATGAGGATCAGCACGCGGGACCGTCCTGCCCGCCGGTGTCCAGTTCAGGGTGGCCAGTGGTGTCCTCGGGTGGCAGGGGCTGGGCCAGGAAGTGGTCGAGGCTGTGGTCGGTGACGATGCCGCTGCCGGTCATCCGCTCGATCGTCTGGTGTTTCATCAGCGCGTACTCGATCCGCCAGCCGGCGGCCTTCAGCAGCAGATCGACAACGGACTCGCGGCCCGTCCATACGTCGTCGCGCAGGAGGCACAGGCTGGCGTCGCCGTTGACGTGCCAGCGATGCTGGGTCCATTCAAACGGTTCGGGCAGCGGGTCGAGGGGGACGAGGCGGGGCTCCACCATGGGGTACGCCTGGCTGTACTCCAGGCGCAGAAGGAGTCCTTCGTCGCCGATCCAGGTGGTGAGGTGCTCGGGCTCGGGCCGGTCGAAAGGCCAGCGGGGCAGCCTGCCTTCCCAGCTTCCTGCTCCGGCGTCGTTCCAGACAAGGTCGGGGAACTGAGCGATGATCTCGTCGTGGTCGCGGCGAAGCCGGCGTGCTTCGCACGCCCACCAGGTGATGGGCGTGCGGTCATTGGGCGTGTGTGCGGTGGTCATCCCTGAGGTGCGTCCTTGATGGGCCGCGGGGTGATGAGCGCAGGCGTCCCGGTGATCAGCGAGGCAGGCTTGGCCGGTGCAGCGGGTGCCGGGAAGTCGTCTCCGAAGATCTCCTGCCACAGTCGCAGAGCGTCGTCGGTGTCGCCCTCGGTCGCGGCCGCGCAGGCCCGCTCGGCGATGTCCCGGGCTTCGGCGAGCGCCTCGGACAGGCCCGTACGGTCCAGGTCCGGCTGGATCTCCCCGCACAGATCGGCCGGGTCCCACACGCCTTCGTTGACCTGGACCGCGGCGGCGGTGAAGAACGTCTTCAGTCCCTCGGACCGGTTGCCGGACCTGGGCATGCAGTTCAGGGCGAGGACCTCCATGACGAGGGACTTGATGCGCCCTTAGACCGGCACGGTGTGCCGCCACTGCTTGAGCACCCTCACCAGCGGCCGGAAGTGGGGCCAGGCACTCTGGTGATCGGCCACCTGATCGATGAGGTACTCCGGGTCTGCGGGCACCCACCGGGTGTTGAGCTTCTCGGGGATGAGTATCGAGCCGTCCTCCTGCCGCAGCGCGGCCATGACGTCCACGGTGAAGGCGTCGGGGTCGTCCGGGTCGTCGAGGAAGCACTTGACCGCGTGGTTGCGCAGCAGGGTGTGCTTCACCACGTTGTCGTGGGTGCCGCTGCTCTGGCTCAGCAGCCGGTTAACCTGGCCGCGGATGTGCTCGAGGGCCTCTTCCGCGCTCGGCCCGTCGCTTCCCCACTCGGGGTGCTCGTCGGGGTCGTAGATGGCGATGATGTCCACGTCGTGGATGGGCTTGAGCTGCGTGCTGCGGCTGAGCGAGCCGGAGCCGAACGCCTCCAGGACGTCCGGCTCGCCTCGCAGGGCGGTCTTGAACAGGTCCCGGCGTTCGCGGGCCAGTCTGGTCTTGTCGATGTCTTCGTTGACGGACTTCTGGAAGGCGTCGAATGCCTCGTCGATCCCCATGCGGTGTACCTCCTCGGGCGAGTCGTTCAGCCCGGGTGCACGCCGCGGCCGCCGGCTCCCGGGTGGGGGCACGGCGGCCACAAACAGGCATCTATGGCTGCTCGTTCACCACAGTAAGACCCACCACTGACAAACCCTCCTGCACCAGGACTAGATGATCATTTGCCGCGACGTTCCCCGCCCATCGGATCCGCGCGCCTTGTGCAAGTGGGAGGCACCTTCGGGGGCTGGCCTCACGCTGAGGAGCCACCAGGTCCGGGCCAGTGTCTGCAGGGTTCGAGGCGGCCCTCGGCCGACGGCAGCAGAAGGACATGGTGGACGGACACAGGAAAGATCACTCCTGGCGTCCTCGGCGTCTGCGGGCGCGCAGCGGGACACTGCGAAGGGGACTTGTACCGGAGGGCGGAGGCGTATGAGGTGGCATGGGCAGCTGAGGCGGCTGCTGCTCTCCCGGGAAGGCGGCGGCACGGTGCTTTGCCGGCGGGACCGTAGGGGCTTGCCTGGCCCTCATGCGTCGATGATGAAGGCCTTCTCGTACACCTGCTGCGCGTTGACGTCCTCGTACACGATGGTGGGGCGCAGCCGGTTCCACCGGTTGCCCAGCAGCAGGGCCAGGCCCATGGGACCGGCCTGGAAGAGGTGGATCGCGGGATGTGCACGACAGGCACGGCGCAGCAGGTCCCGGATACCCACGGCCAACGCGCTGGCCGTCGCGGCATCCGGAATGGAATTGTCCTTCGCCCCGCCGGGCGGGCGCAAGACCAGCAGCCGGGAGACGGGCACCTGATGTTCACGCAGAAAGTCCAGCACGTCCTGCGTCGGGTCGGTGGCGACCGCGACGGCCACGGCGAGATCCGGTCCAAGATCGAGGGTGTGCTCATCGACGGCTGGCGCCAGCGGAGAGTCGTACGCTGCGGTGGACGACCACAGCTGGTCGCGCTGAGCCACGGCAAGGTCGGAGCCGGCGACCATGCGAAAGGCGGCACCGACCGCGAAGGCGGGTGCCAGACGCAGGCTGCCGGTGACGGCAAACGTGGTAGTGCCCGGCGGCATCCGATACGGCGTGGCCTCGATGTCCGCCTGCAACTGCGCCCAGGTGGCCGGGGCCAGCGGACGCCGCTTCACATATTGTGAGGCTCCCTCGAAGCGGTCCACCCAGTCCAATGCGTAGTCGGCATCCTCCGCCATGGGATCCGGCTTCAGGGTGGCGATGGACAGCACCGGACGCGATGAGCCGGCTTCCAGGCGCAGCACCCGGATCGCCTCTTTGATGTCCGCCAGCGACAACCGGCGCTGCCCATCAACGACTTGACGGGCCACCCAGTCCGCGCCGGCGTGCATCGCCTCCTCGCTGAACCGCAGCCCTGCGGCGAACATCAGCATCTGCAAGTGCTCGTGCAGGTGCATCACGTCTCGTGCCAAATCGAAACGCAGCACCTTCAGCAGGTCCAGCAGCCTCTCCTCGCTCAGCCCGGCGCCGTCGGCCCAACCCCTGCGGGCCTGCCCCCTTTTCGATCTCTGGCCCTGCTGCGCCGCCTTCGGAATCAGAAGCTGGGTGCGGGAGTCCCGCAGCGAGATCAGCGGGTCTTCGGCGTCCGGGGACCGGTTGCTCAGCAACGCAAGATCGACCGGAGTGCCGCCCTCAGTGAGCTGCAGCCAAGCCTGCGCCATCTTCCGCAGGATCGACGGACCGCCGCGATCGCTGAGCTTAAGCAGGTAGTCCTCGTTGACCGGAGTGGAGCTGTCCGCGGCGTACTTGACCTGCATGTAGGTGTGCGGCGGGACCTGCCGGTACAGGACGACGTCGTCCAGGTTCCCCGCGTCGTCGACCTCGACGCCCACCGCCACCACCGGGTTGGGCGCCCGCAGCGCTGCATCCCGGACAGCGGCAACACACCCCTGCCACGCAGCCAGCCACTGGTAGCGGTCACCAGCAATCCGGACACCCGTCGAGCTCGGGGCAGGCAGGTCAGGCACTGAAACGATCTCCCAGGCGTCGGAGCACCGCAATTGCGGCCATCAGCATGCTCAGCAGATCATCGCCGCAAGCAGGGCCGAGCCGAAAGCCCTCAAACCTACCAGTCGCCGGGCGGGGCACAGGCTCTCGCCCGCCCACTGGCGTAGCGGAAAACCCCGAAAGCCCTCCTCGGTCGCTGCCTCATACCGCGTCCGAAAGCAGTTGATGTGAGTCCGGAATAAGTTGCGGCGTACCAGCTCAGAGGACCTAACATCAGAGAAACAGCAGGTCAGACGCTCCAGAGAGTCGTCCGGCGCTAGTCGAGACGCCGCAGGTCAGAGGCTCTGAAGCAGCCGACGCAGGCTTTACCTACTGCTGGTCGTGACACACGCTGGGCAGCGCCCGCGTTGCTCCGGGCGGGCGGATAGCCTGGGCCGGTCAGCGAAGATCACAGAAAGGCGGAACACATGGCAGACATCATCGAGACGGCGGCGCGGAAGGTCTTCGAGCGCTACGACATCGACGGGGACGGCCTGGTCACCGCGGACGAATACCGCAAGGTCGTGGCGGAGCTGGAAGGCTCGCAGATCACCGAATCACAGGCCCAGGACCTGATCGACTCCCTCGACACCAACGGCGATCGCCAAATGTCCTTCGAAGAGTTCTGGGCAGCCATGAACAGCTGACACCACCCGGGCCCGGCAGGCGAATATACCCCAAGCGATATGGCACCCTTCCCGCCGCCGCATGGATCGCAGACGACATGGACGGCTCAAAGCGAGGCCATGCCGGTACCCCGGCGAGAGCTCTGGTCCAAGAAAGACCGCAAGGGCCAGGAGAACGACTGGGATAGCACGGGAAGAGCAGCACGGATCGTTCTCAGGCCCGCCGCAGTCGGATACGGCTGGCGGCGCCGCAACGGCTCTGGTGCCGGGTCGGCGCCCTGGGCTGCCCAGCAGCCGCGGATGGTGGCTGAGCCGACCGAACACACCAGCACACGGAGGACCCCGGGCCGTCATGAACTCGGGGTCCCGTGTGTGCCCGCAAAGGCAAGCAACGGACACAACCACGACGGAACGCATAAGCCGTCGGCAGCCACTGTGGGAGACGTACCGCACAAGCCCGGCACGATGGCCCGGACGGCGCCCGACACGACTGCCTCTCACAGGGGTCGGCTCCCGTCGCCTTCCGGAACTGCGGAGACGGAGGCGAAGGCCAGGCCCTGGACCATCCATGCAGCCCCGTAGCTTCCCGCGTGCCAGGCCTTGCACAGGCAGTTCCAACGCCAAGCTGGCCACGAGGCAGCGTCCGCGAACGGCCCCGTACGCGCTTCGAGCATGTCCAGCACCTGGGCCCGGGCGAGCTCCACCGCCTGGTGCTCACTGTCGGAGACAATCCCCAGGCGCCGGATGTGCGCGTACTCGTCCTCGTCCTTCCACCGCAACAGGCCAAAGTCCGGGTCGATGACGAGGTCCACGGCCAGGTCGAGGGCAGGCAGAACAACGGCGGACGGCCACCGGCAGCGCGCAGCGGGAGCAGGACGTCGAAGGCGTCATCCGGGACTCCCAGGCGCAGCCGCTCCATCAGGCGGCTCACCGGGGGGGCGCGAACACATCCCGGGCCGAGGGGTCCAGGCTCATCGTGTCGCGGATACGGCTCACCAGCCGGATCACGGCCAGTAAGTCACTGCCCAGTTCGAAGAAGTCGTCGTCGATGCTGGTACCGGCCACGCCGAGGATGTCGGCGGACAGGCCGCACAGGATCTCCTCCTCCGGCTTGCGCGCCGGGCGCCCGGCGCGGGTTGAGCCGGGGCCCCGTGACGTTGGGCCCCGTGACGCCGGGGCCCGGGGTGCCTGGTTCGGGGTGCCTGGTTCGGGCAGGGCGCGCCGGTCCAGCTTGCCGCTGGACGTCAGCGGGAAGGCGTCCAGCACGACCACGGTGGCCGGGACCATGTAGCCCGGCAGTGGCGTGGCGAGGTGGCCGCGCAGGTCGGCCGGGCGCGGTTCGGCACCGCGGGCCGCGATCACGTACGCCACCAGCCGCCGCTGCCCGGGCCGGTCTTCACGGGCCGTGACCGCCGCCTGGGCGACTATCTCGTGCCGGGTCAGCACCGCCTCGACCTCACCGGGTTCGACCCGGACGCCGCGGATCTTGACCTGATGGTCGGCCCTCCCGGCGAACTCCAGAACCTCCTCGGCGGTCCACCGCACCAGGTCCCCGGGCCCGGTATACATCCGCTCCCCCGGCGCGCCGGACGGGCAGGCCACGAACCGCTTGGCGGTCAGGCCGCGCCGGTCGAGATAGCCGCGGGCGAGCTGGACACCGGCCAGCTACAGCCCCCCGTCGCGCTGGGGCGGTACCGGGCCGAGACCCGCGTCCAGCACGCAGGCGCGTGCGTTGCGCACCAGCCGCCCGATCGGCGGCGGCGGATGGCCTGTGGTCGGCCGTAGCGTTCGATCTCCTACTTGTACGGCTCCGGGAGCAGGGCGCTGGGGCCGAGGAGGCCGCGGTGGTGCATCCGGTTGGCAGGGCGGGCCGATCCGGGCTGGACGGTGGGGGCGGGCGAGTTCGCCTGTTGGACGGCAGCCGTACGGGGTGAGGTGGGTGCGGGGGAAGCGGTCCTGCGCGGATGGTTCCGCGGTGCTCCTGAGCACGAGAAGGTCCGGCCCGGAGCACGCTCCGGGCCGGCTGGGTGCGGGGGGTCAGCCGGCGGCCGCCACGGGGTCACGGTCCGTTGCGGCTGTTGCCTTCGGGCCGTCGTCCAGGGGTTTCCCGCCGGGGGTGGGGGCGGCCTCGGGAGCGGAGGGGTACGGGATGTCGCCGCGGAGGACGGCCTTGGCGCGGCTCTCGTCGAGCTGCCCCTCCCATTTGGCCACCGCCAGGGTGGCGACGCCGTTGCCGACCAGGCTGGTCAGGGCGCGGGCCTCGGACATGAAGCGGTCGATGCCGAAGATGAGTGCCAGGGCGGCGACGGGTACGTGCGGAACGGCGCTGAGGGTGGCGGCCAGGGCGATGAAGCCGGAACCGGTGACCCCGGCGGCGCCCTTGGAGGTGAGGAGCATGACGGCGAGCATCGACAGCTGCTGGGTGAGACTGAGGTCGATGCCGAGGGCCTGGGCGAGGAAGACGGACCCCATGGTCAGGTAGATCGCGGTGCCGTCGAGGTTGAAGGAGTACCCGGCGGGCAGTGTGATGCCGACGACCGGCTTGGAGGCGCCCACGTGTTGGAGCTTGCCCATCATGCGCGGCAGCACCGGCTCGGTGGACGAGGTGCCCAGGACGATCAGGAGCTCTTCCCTGATGTAGCGGAGGAAGGGCAGCAGGCGCAGGCCGTTGATGCGCATGACCGTACCGAGGACGACCAGGACGAAGAACAGGGCGGTGAGCCAGAAGGAGCCGACCAGCAGGAAGAGGTGGCTCAGGGTGTCCAGGCCGTAGTTGCCGATGGTGAAGGCCATGGAGCCGAAGGCGCCGGCCGGGGCGAGCCGCATGATCCAGCGGATGAGCGTGAACAGGACCTTGGACAGTTTCTCGATGCCCTGGGCGATGCCCAGACCCGCCTCGCCACTGGCGTGCAGGCCGAAGCCGAAGAGCACCGAGATCACCAGCACCGGCAGGATCTCGTGGCCGGTCAGCGCGCTGAGCAGGGTGTCCGGAATCATGGCGAGGACGAAGGCGGCGAAGCTCTCGTGACTCGCGGTGGCCTCCGGCGGCAGGCCTTCGGTGGAGAGGGTGGAGGTGTCGACGTGCAGTCCGCTGCCGGGCTGGACGACGTTGACGACGACCAGACCGATCACCATGGCGACGGTGGTCAGCACCTCGAAGTAGAGCAGTGCCTTGAGGCCGACCCGGCCGACGGCGCGCGCGTTGCCCATGGAGGCGATGCCGTGGACGACGGTAGAGAAGATGATCGGCGCGATCATCATGCGCACCAGCGCGATGAAGCCGTCACCGAGGGGCTTGAGACCGGCTCCGAAGGACGGCCACAGCCAGCCGACGGCAGCCCCGGCGAGGACGCCGATCAGGCACTGGAGGTAGAGCAGGGACAGCAGCCGGCGGATGCGGCGCGGTGGCGCGGTGCCAGTGCCCGGGGCGGCGTCGTTGCGGCTCATGCGGGGCGTCCTTCCAGGACGGGAACGAGGAGTTCGGCTCGGGCGATGCGTCGGGCGGCGCGGTGCAGCAGCACCGTGGGGGACGCGCCGTCCGGCGCGGGGACGGCTTGGGCGGTGATGACCCCTGCCGGGGTGCCCAGGCGCAGCGTGCCGTCGGCGGTCTGCCGGGCGACGCGGTGGGCGAGGGTGCCGGGGATGGCGGCTGCGGTGGCCAGCGCGACGGCCGAGGTGAGGCCGATCGCCGGGTGGGGTGCGTGCATGGAGACCATGCGTACGGCCAGGTCGTAGGCGTCCTGACCGACCTCAGTGCCCTGGGTGGTGTGATACGGGGCGGACCGGGCGACGACGCCGACCTTCGGCACGGCATGGCTGACCGGGTCCCTCCGGTCGGCCAGGCCCATGGCCAGGGCGGCCTCGCGGCGCAGCGCGGTGAGCGCGGGCACCGCCTGGGCGAACGCGGTGAGGGATTCGGTGCCGTCGAGGCCGAACGCCTTGGCCTCGAACAGCGCGGCCGGGGCTCCGGCGTCGACCAGGGACGCCTCGATGGGGCCGGTGGGCCCGGTCAGGGTGTCCAGGGCGCGGCCGGTCGGCAGGGCGCGGCCCGTGCTGGTACCGGCGGGGTCCTCGAAGCCGAGCAGGACCGGCACGCCGAGCGCGGCGGTGCCCGGCACCGCCGCCGCGCCCTCGTCGGGGGCCGTATGGCCCGGGGTGGGGATGGTGCCGGTGAGGCGGGCTCCCGTGTTGACGTTGAGCATCCGCACGGTGGTGGAGTCCGATGTGACCGGTACCAGGCTGTTGTGGACGGCGTACAGGGCGACGGCGGTGGCGCAGTTGCCGCAGTTGCTGGTCCACTCCACACGTTCGTCACCGATGCCGATTTGCGCGAAGGCGTACTCGATGTCGACGCCCGGCGCGTCCGACGTGCGGACGATCGCGGCCTTGGAGGTGGTGGAGGAGGCGCCGCCGACGCCGTCGATGTGGCGGGGGTCGGCGGCGTTGTAGGCGGCGAGGAGCAGGGTGTCGGCGTCCACGCCGGTCGCGACCACTTCGTGGTGGTCGAAGATCCAGCATTTGCTGGTTCCTCCGCGGATCATCTCGCCCTGCAGACGCAACACAACAGACTCCTCGTGGAAATCCCGACGGCGCTTCCGTACGGGGGTGTGATCCACGGTGAGCGCGAAGAGTGTGAAGTACAATCTCGGAAATCTGTATGGGTATTAAGTTGAAATTAATGCTGGAGGTGGCGCGGTGCTCGATGTGCGGCGCATCCGTCTCTTCACCGAGGTCGCACGCCGGGGCTCGGTCACCGCTACCGCGCGGGCGCTCAACTACACGCCGTCAGCGGTGTCCCAGCAGGTCAGCCGCCTGGAGGCGGAGGCCGGGCAACCGCTGCTGGAGCGCCACGCGAGGGGCGTGACGCTTACCGACGCGGGACGCGCCCTGGCGATGCGCGGGGAGCGGATCGAGCGGGAGCTGACGGCCGCGGAGAACGAACTCGCCGACTTCGCGGGACTGCGCGCGGGCACCCTGCGCATCGGCACCTTCCCCACCGTCGGCGCCTCCCTCCTCCCCCGGGCCGTGATCGCCTTCCGGGAAGCACACCCCGAGGTACGGCTGACCGTGCGCAGCGCCCGCATCGCGGGCCTGTGGGCGATGCTGGAGAACCGGGAAGTCGAGATGTCCCTGATGTGGGACTACGACTGGAACCGCATCGACCGCGAGGACATCGTCGTCACCTCGCTCGCCGACGACCCCCCGGCCCTCCTCGTCGGCAAGGACCACCCCCTCGCCGACCGCCCCATGGCCGCCCTCGCCGACTTCGCGAACGACCCCTGGATCACCCGCGCCGAGAACCACCCGGTGGCCGAGGCCCTCGCCCGCAGTTGCCACACAGCCGGATTCGAGCCGCAGATCGCCTACGAAGCCCACGACTACCAGGAGGCTCAGGCCATGGTCGCCGCCGGTATCGGCGTCGCCCTCGCCCCCACCCTGGCCCTGGAAGGCATCCGCGGCGGCGTCAGCGTCCTGCCCCTGCAACCCCCCGCCCCGGTACGCCGCATCCTCCTCGTCCGCATGGCCGACCACGCCCTCACCCCCGCCGCCCAGGCCTTCGCGGACTACCTGCGCGAGGGCGCCACGGCCGGCGCCACTGGCCTGCGACGATGAGACGTGTCACGACCTCGCGCAGCTGGGCGGCCGTGACAGCCGCGAGGTCAGCGCCGGGCTGAAGGCGGATCGCGTCGAGCACCGCGGTCCAGGAGATGCGGCCAGTCTCCGGCGCGGCCACGATTCGAGTACGGCCGGCCCGGGATCATCTGGTGCTTGGCATCGCCACGGCAGTAGGTGGCACAAGGAGCGGTCCGGGCACGTCGCGGCGTCCGGCCGTAGCCACGGTCAGACGTCGACCGCCAGTACCAGGCGGCCATCCGCCGCCGCCTCCGCCTCCGGCAGCGGCAGCGGCAGCGGCAGCGGCAGCCCGGCGATCGTCCGCCGAAGTCGGGCCATGTCCATGCACCCCTTGTTCAAGCCGCCGTACAAGGCACCGTGACCACGGCCGTGTTCCGGTGCGAGCGCCAGACCGACCAGCGTTTGCAGCACACTCTTCCCCACTGCCTCGGTCTCTGATCAGGTGTGTCCCTGGGCCGGAGCACATGATCAGGCCGAGGCCACCCGTGCGTCCGGCGAATGCCCGGGTGAGCGACCCAGTGCGAGGAACGTTTCGACCTCGTCAGATAAACGACAAGCTAAGTGAGTGTTCGAGTACCCCGGAAGACCAGGTCAGAGGGGGTGCGTGAAGCGGGGCGGGAGTTGCCGTTTTCCGAGAAAGCATCACGGTGACGGATCTTTCGGAGTTCGGCGGTCTGCGGATGTCGAGAACGTGCCACCGGCTCCGTCCCAGGGACATCAGCGGCCACCGCCGGCCGCATGGGGAAGAAGGAGAAAACAGCATGGCGATTCAGCGGATGGACAACATCGGCATCGTCGTCGAGGACATCGATGCCGCCATCGCGTTCTTCGTGGAACTCGGTATGGAGCTGGAGGGCAGGGCAGAGGTCGAAGGCCTCGTCGCCGACCAGTGCACCGGACTCGACGGCGTCCACTGCGACATCGCGATGGTCCGGACCCCGTACGGTCACAGCCGGCTCGAGCTGGCGAAATACCGCAGCCCCGCGGTGATCAGCACCGGGCCGCGCAACCAGCCGCACAACATCCTGGGCACACACCGCGTCATGTTCGCCGTCGACGACATCAAGGACACCGTTACCCGACTGCGCCCTCACGGCGCCGAACTCCTCGGCGAGATCGCCCGGTTCGAGGACAGCTATCTGCTCTGCTACCTCCGCGGCCCCGCGGGCATCATCATCGGACTGGCCGAGCAACTGCGCTGAGTGTTTGCTGAGAACCCAGCTCATTGCTGTCCGCCCGGCGCGCGTGTGGGCATACCCAGCGCGGTGGAGCTGCCGAAGGCACCGCGCCAGGTGAGCTGAGCGAGGGTCGCCCGGGACGAAAGATTCCGGCTCACGCGCAACGCCGCGTCGACGAGCCTGACCAGGGCTCGACGGGGTAGCGCGAGCGTGTATCCCACACCCTCACAGCTCACACTTCACCCCGTCTGCCTGCGGAAATGGGAGGTGAGCCTCACAGGTCTCACAGCCCTCGGCGGCTCCCCGGGCGGTTTCGCCGAGAGCCGCCCAGTGCCACCGTGGCGCGGCTGGGAAGCTGGCCCTTCTTGCGCAGGGTATGGCTGCGCACGCCGCACCAGCGGGAGCAGTCCGTCGGCCGACGGACCCCAGCAGGCAGGGCCTGCGCGCACACCAGGCAGTGATCGGGGGCGATGGCCGGGGCGAGGCGGTCAAGGAGCCGGCGGGTACGGTCTTCGGCCTCCTGGCCGTGCGGGACGACGTCGGCCGGGCAGCCTGCCAGGAGTTCGGCGAGCAGCGCGCCGAGGGCGGTCAGGTCGCGGCGGCAGGTTCCGAGCAGGTCCAGGTATTCCTCGACCGGCCAGCTCGCGAGCACAGCGGAGCGGGTGAGGCAGAGGCCGAGGGTGTCGATGCGGTAGTGGTCGGGGGTGTCGAGTAGTAGACAGCCGAGCAGCTGCCAGGCAGCTCTTCAGGTAGACGTCCGGGGTGGCGGGTGCTCTTGAAGTCGAGCAGCAGGAGGTCGGTGTCGGCGTGGATGTCGATGCCCGCGAACGTCGGCCCTCCGGTGCAGTCCTCCGGCGCGGTACGGGCGCGCAGAGCCTTAAAAAGGGGGGCCATCGGCGGCCCGGTAGAGCTGGGCGACGACGTCGGCCACCAGGTCGCGGTGCGGGAGTTCCAGGAGCCTTTGGGCGGTGAAGGCGCCGGGGTCCTCCCACGCGGTGCGGGCGAGCGGGGTGTACACGAAGCCGATCGAGTTGCGGGCGAGGACCTGGAACCAGGCCACGGCGAGCAGCATGCGGGCCAGGTCCTCTTCCTCATCGTGGGTGCGCTCGATCGGGGTGTTCCGGTTGTCGAACTGGAGGCGGTGGACGGTCTCGGTCAGACGCGCGGCGAGCTCGTTGCCGACGGCCCGCATCCGCAGGCCCGTGCCCTGGGCAGCCCAGCCGGCCAGGGCGATGCCGACGAGGGGGGATTCGTCGAGGGGCGCGGCCGCGGTGAAGGCCAGGCGCAGTCCCTGGTCGATGGCGGTGCCGGCGTTTTCCGGCTTCGGTGCCGACGCCGGGCAGTGACATCAGGGCGTGGTCGGTGCGGTGCTGGACGCGGAAGGACTCGCGCAGCGGCTCGGGGCCAGCCGCCGGCAGAAGGAGCACCCTGTGCTGCCGCGGAGGACGCCGAGCACGCGCCGGGGTGTGACGGCCGTGGCGAATCCCTCGTGCACCACCTGCACCAGGCCCGAGGGGGCCGTCGCCACCCGCATCGCGTCCGCGCCCAGCGCGGCCTCCACCCACACCACGACCGGGACCGGGACCGCGGCGAACCCGCCGCCGAACCCGAACAAAACCGTCGTGGCTCCGGTGAGGAGCCCGATCCCGGTCAACATCACCACGTCCACGGGACCGCCCCATCAGGGCCGCCCGCCGTCTCGCATGCGAAGGTCGGCACTGTTCCTTCGTGTCTCGGCCACTACGACCGTCCCGCCCGAGCGCGCCGCCCTGATTCCGGCCGCCAACCGACACCGGGTCCGGATGCTGGGGGTGAGCACCCGGGAGCCTGTACACCGAACCCGACGCCGTTCTCTGGTGACCCGCCACCTGCACAGTCCTGGACCTACCACCTCTATTTCGTGAACTCCTCCTGAATTCCGTCGAGTTCGGGGCTACTTCGGCCTGTCCGGGCGGGCGGGAGGGGTGCATTGCCGAGCTGCTGCTGCACGAGATCGCCGCGGCGGGCCCCGCGCTTGCCTTCCACCTCACGAACCAGCCCTCCACCGACCCGGCGGAACTGTGCCGGGCATACCTGGCCGCACCGGATGCCGGCATCACCAACACCGTCCGGGCCGACCGCACAGCACACAGCGAACGGGCCTTCACCCGGCGCTTCCGCGCGGAGACCGGCGACAGCTCAGCCCCTCTGGCGGACCCGCGCCCGCCCGCTCGCGGCCCTTCCCCTGAGGGTCCTCGCCACCCTCGCAATCGCCATCCGGCGGGACCGGGACGAGGCCGCGTCTCCAACAGCAGGGACACCAGGCGATCGCGGGAGACCTTGTCGCCCTGTGGGACGGCCGCCAGCCCCAGTGGCTCATCGACCCACCACTCGACCTCGCCGCCGGGACACCAGCCGCGGATGACAGCCGCGATGGAAGACCTCCCGGACACCCACCTCCCTGCAACGCCTAAGGTGTTGCCTTCGGATCACCGTGCGCCTCGTCGGGCCGGGCGCGGGGAGTGCCAGGTGAGCCCCCGGCCTCGTCGGTCTGGGCCGGCAGGACGGTGAAACCCCGGCTCATGCGGCAAGCGCCCGTGCCACCGCCACCGCGGGACGGGGTGCCACCGGGATACCTACCGGCACGACCGGCGAACGGGCCGGCCATACGCGGTACGTGGTCTTAGCAGGATCCACCAGGGGGTCGCCGAGAGTGGTCCGTCCCCCGGAGTACAGCCTGTCGCATTCGAGGGTGGGAAGGGCGACATAGCAACCTCCCCTCTTGGTGGCGGAGTCGTACGGCTGCCAGTAGCCGTACCGGCGTCGTCCACTTGCGTGCACGGTGAGAAACACCGGAGTGCGGGAGTCGGACACGACGCGGAGAACGCCGGCGCCCGCAACGTCGGACGGGGCCTCGGAACGGGAGCGGGTCTGGTAGAGGGCGGGAGACATCACGATCGCCTTTCCGAGGAGCCTGGACTCAAGATCAACTACCCAATTAAAGCAGCATTCCGACCTCAGGTACACAACTTCCCACCGGGCAAAGGAGCTTGGGCAAAACAGCCCCGCACCAGCCCAGCGGCAGGTCCCCGACCGGGCCTTCGACCCCGCATCACCGGTGCTCTTGATCCCACGGCTTGGCCGGTGTCCTCGCCGCACCCGCTCAAAGCAACGGCCACGCCCATACCGACGGCCGCGATCAAGGTCCTCTTCATCCGCCGGAACGGCATCCGGATGGACAGCCGGTGTCGGGATTCGGGCACTGCCGGGTTCACGGACTCATCGTCTCCGGTGGCCGGCGCAACCTGGACGACGGCCGGAGCGCTGGAGTCTGCAGCATTCACTGCTGATCCGGATCACCGCAAGGTCCAGCCCACAGACTGGTCGGGGCCGGTAACACGCCGATGGCGCGGGAGACCGGCCTCGGAGCGACCCCTCCCCCAGACCGGCTTCGCCGGCCCCGTGACCGTCAAGCCCCCCGTCAGAACACGCCCCGGCAGGCGTAGGTATCGTTCACGCCCGCCCTCCCGGAGGCGCATACCGCGCCGCCTACACATGATCACTCACACAGAAGGCTCGGCAGAGGACGCGGGCAGGGCAGCCCACCAGACGTTCACATCCAGCAATCTGCATCCGTTGCGGCATCAGCTCGCACCGACCACTCCGCGAGAGGTGAAAAAACTGGCCACCCAGGTCCCCTGACCCGCTCAAACCCCCGGAGATATTCACAACTTTTCGAAGGGGTCATGCTCCGCGAGAAGCCTTTCCACCCGGGCCTGATCGACCCGGCTGACAAGTTGCCCGGCCTCCTGCCGGTCCCGGATCACCTTGGCCAGGGTGAAGGCCGACGTCACCAGATAGAGCACGGCGATGGCCAGGAAACCGCGCACCCAGGCATCGGCGTTCAGCCGGAAGATGCCGACGACGGTGGCCGCCATGGCGATGGAGAAAGAAGCGACCGCCTGACCGTAGAACACGGTCGTGCTCTGATACTTGACCGGTGTCTCACTCATGAGCAAAGGACCGGCGGCCGCAGACCGCTCCCCATCCGCCCGGATACTCAGATACGTACTCAGATCAGGCTCCCAGCTGCTCGACGGCAGCTCATCCGACGGCGGTGACGGCCCTGGCCGGTCGTCTGGCATCGACTCGACTTCCTGCCCGGCGCATCAGCACACGGCTGGGGCACCCCGCAAACCTCCGGCCAACCACCCCCCGACCCGGGAGCAGCCCGGAGCAGCCCGGGGATCACCCGACGCCTCTGCCCCGGACCGGCACGGCCAACACCTGACCCGCCTCCTCCTTCCGAACCCTCCCCCACCACAGAAGAGCGACCACCACCAGGCACATGACCCGGCGGTACCGGAGATTCACCCGTGCGGAAGGCGTGGAACGTGGGGTTGGTCGCGAGCGAGGGGGCGAGCGCCGCTGACCTCTGACACGAGATCTTGACCGTTTGCCAAGTGATCTTGACGGCCAGCGAAGCGTGTCTGCCGCATGTAGGCGATTCAGTGCATGGATGATCCACCCGTGCTTCCGTGCGCCCCGCCGTGTGGCCTCACTGCGCGCCCGTCCTGGGGAAGTAGTGGAGGCGCGGAGCCGATCGGCCGGGTCGGCCCGGCGGCGCCAGCCCACCCGGTGGGCCGCCCGGAAGCGAGGAGTTGGACATGAGTAATCCATCGGCCCGGGAGGTCGGCGAATGGTACGACCGCTTCGGAGGCCTGTACGGCCTGACCATGGGCGACAGCATGCACCTGGGCATGTGGACCGACGGCGTGCGGACGGAAACGGGAGAACTGACGGCCGAGGAGATGTGGGAGGAACTCACCCGGGCCCAGGACTCCTGGACCGGCACCCTCATCGACGTGGTCAGGCTGCTGCCAGGACAGCGGATGCTGGACATCGGCTGCGGCACAGGCCGGCCCACCGTACGGATCGGCACCGAGCCGGGCACGAACGTCCTCGGCGTGACGGTCAGCGCCGCGCAGGTCCGGGCCGGCCGCGACCGCGCCTTGAAAGCGGGACTCTCCGACCGCGTCACCTTCGAACAGGCAGACGCCATGGCCCTTCCCCAGGCATCCGAGACCTTCGACGCCGCATGGGCCATCGAGTCCTTCGCCCACTTCTCCGACCGCCCCGCCGCGATCCGCGAGGTCCGGCGGGTACTGCGGCCCGGGGGCCGCTTCGTCCTCGCGGACTGCTACGAAGCCGTGCCCTTCACACCCGAAGAAGTCCAGCTCTTCCAGGCCGCGTTCGCCCTCTCCCGCCTCCCCGCCGGACCCGAAGACTACTCCCGCATGCTCGGCGAGGCCGGCTTCGCCATCCAAAGCACGCACGACATGTCCCAGGAGTTCAAACCCACCTACGAACTGATCCCGCGCCTGTTCGCCGCAAGGCGCGCCCAGATCACGGAGCTGGTGGGCACCGACGCGATGGCGCAGCTCGACACCGTCTACCCGCGCATCCTCACCCTGTGCCGGGACAAGATGGGATACACCATGGTCAACGCCGTGAAATCCCCCTGACCGCGGCCAGCCCCACCCCGCCCCGACTCCCACGGTCTCCGTCACCGCCAGGCCAAAACCCCCCGGCACAGCACCCCACCACCAGCTCCCACCCCGGCGCTGGCCGGGCCATCACCTGCAGGAAGGAACAGTCCAGCGTGGAACAGGCCGGTCAAACCAGCCTGACAAACCGTCAAGATCGCCTGCCACAGGAGTCGCAGCGTTCGCCAACAGGGGTGGCGGCATCATCGTCATGGGGATCACCACGCCTCTGGAGCAGGGGCGGGAGATCCTCGACAAGGTGAGCTCCATCGACGGGTCGTCCGTCGATCCCGACCAGTCGCGCAACTTGATCCGCGAGCACGTCACCCCGCCGCCACGCAGGACGAGCGTGGAGTGGTCCGACGACCGGCACGCCGCGTGCACGGCCTACATCGACATCCCCGCCCAGGATCCCGGGTGCCTGCTCGTGGTGGCAGCGCCGACCAGCAAGAAGGGCGCGCCCCCAACGGATACCGTCGCGGTGCCCGTCCGTGAGGCAGACCGCACACACTGGTTGCCGCGCACCGAACTCCAGCGGCTGCTCCCCCACGGCGTAGCCGCTTCAGCAATGCCCACACCACAGGCACCGGCAGAGCTTCTCCGCGAGGCCATGACCCAAGGGCAGCCGGAGGCCGGCCACCAGATCGGGCAGGGCCTGCCCAGCCGTCAGCAGGAGATACGCGAAGCTTGAGCAGCAGCCGCGCACCGCAGGACTGGGCCGGCCAGCCGGCGAGGCGTACACCCACGACCCCGCCGCCATACAGAAATTTCGCGAGCGGAGAGAGAGACGCATCTGAGCCGGCCAGCCAGCGGGACGCGCCGCGCCGGGAGACCACCACCGCCACGCCGATGATGAAACCTGCCCCACCGGGCGCGACGCCACAGGCGCTCAAGCGCCGCACCACCGCGTCGGCGATAACGGCGAACTCGATCAGCTCGCACCCAGCCAATACCGGGCTGACAGCAATCACCCTGACCCAGCGCAGCAAGGACTCTGCGCTTGCCGTAAATGTCATCCGCCCTGGCGGGAGGTGGTGTGCGCGGTGTACCGGAGGTCGACCGGCGAAGTCGCCAAAACAGGCGCTCTCGCGAGGCTGGCGCTCACCGCGGCAAGATGATCGACCGTGCTGCTGCGACTGGCTTACCTCGGCGTGACGAACGCGTTCGCGATGCTTCGCCTGCTGCCGATGTCCGACCGGGACGAGTGCGCGGAGATCCTCGCGCTACGCCACCAGGTCACCGTTTTGGAACGTCAACTCGGCGAGGGCAAGGCCCGGTTCACGCCCAGCGATCGGGCATTCCTGGCGGCGCTGCTGCACCGGCTGCCACTTCACGTCCTGCGAAGATTACGGCTGCTTGTACGCCCTGACACGGTGCTGCGTTGGCACCGCGCCCTCATCGCGCGCTGTGACCTGCGAACACCGCCTGGTTCGCGTCCGGATCACGGCCTTCTGGCATCAGCCGCAGCGCCGTTCTGCGGCTGGTCGACGCTTTCCCGAGCTTGAGGTGACTGCGGTTTCCGTTGAGGTTTCCACGTTTCGCATGCCTGAGATGTGACCGGGGTCTGCCCATGGAGCAGTGGTGTTCCCCCTCACGCTGCCGCTCGGGGGCATGCACATGCTTTCGGGCGTGCGTCGTGCCACGCGTCTCACGTGGAGAGGTGCGTCATTTCTCGGCTGGGGTGGGGGCTTGGGGGATGCGTAGCTGGAAGCATGCTCCGAGGGTCCTGGGGGTGAGGGTGAGGGTGCCTTGGTGGCGGTGGGCCAGGTCGCGGGCGATGGCGAGGCCCAGGCCGGCGCCGCCGTGGTCGCGGGAGCGGGCGTCGTCGAGCCGGACGAAGCGTTCGAAGATGCGCTCGGCGTCCTTGGTGGGCACACCTGGTCCGTCGTCGTGCACCGTGAGGACGACCCAGGCGTCCTGGTTTCGGATGGTGATCTGGATGCGGTGTGCGGCGTGGCGGGCGGCGTTGTCGATGAGGTTGCGCAGCAGCCGTTCGTATTCGCCGGGGTTTCCGTGTGCGTGTGCGGGGGCGGTGCTGTCGCAGGTGAGGGTCAACGGTCGTTCGGTGAGGGGGTATTGCTCGGTCAGCCGGGAGGCGAGGGCTGTCAGGTCGACGGTGTCGGGGCCGGCTATGGGGGTGCGGGTGTCGAGGCGGGCGAGGAGCAGCAGGTCCTCGGCGAGGGCGTGGAGGCGGCGGGTCTGTCGTGCGGCGGTGGTGGCCGCGGCGGGCCAGTCGGTGCGTTCCGGGTAGGCGAGCGCGATTTCCAGGCTGGCGAGCAGTGTGGTGAGGGGGCTGCGTAGTTCGTGGGCGGCGTCCGCGACGAAGCGGCGTTGCTGGGCGGCGGCGTTGTCGAGGCGTTGGAGGGTGGTGTTGATGGTGGTGGCCAGGGCGGTGATCTCGTGTCCCGTGGCGGGGACGGTGACGCGCTCTCGGGGGTCGCTCGCGGTGACCGAGGCGGTGAGGACGCGGATGGCTTCGACCGGCCGCAGCGCGATGCGGACGGCGAAGTAGGTGACGGCGGCGATCAGTACGAGGCTGACGAGCCCGGCCCGGAGTAGCGAGCGGTCGGTGGTCTTGGTGATTGACTCGGCGATGTCCTCGGCTGCGTGTGGGAGCACCACCACATAGACCCGCAGCTGGGCGTCGGCGGCGATGCCCAGAGCGGCGACTCTGTCGCTGCTCAGTTCATCGGCCCTGACATCGTCGTACATGACCAGGTAGGTCCCACCGTCCTTGCCGAACCGGTCCCAGGGCTTGGAGTCGTGGCGCGCCGGTATGCGCAGGGGACGGGTCGTATAGCCCCAGGCTGCCCCGTCATCCGGTGGGGCGGGCAACTCGGCCTTCGGCGGGGCGGGCAGCACATGGCGGGTGCCGGGATCGAACTCCTCCATGCCTCCGCCGTAGGCGACAGCGGCGCGGCGGTCGGTCGCGACGACCTCGTACGGCACAGTGCTTCTGCGAACCGGAACCACACCCTCCTCCAGCTGATCGACGAGAGCCAAGAGCTGTTTTTGCGCCTGCCCTTCGGCGATCTGTGTGCTCTGGCGGTAGACGTCGTGGTGTAGCCACCAGCCGATGCCGGCCAGGATGACGGCGGCCGCCGAGGCGACGGCCAGGGCCGTGCGGGCTCGTACCGAACGCGGCCACCAGCGGCGTCGCGGCTCAGTCGCGTTCACGGTCGTCCACCAGTCGGTAGCCGGTACCCCGTACGGTCTGCAGGGACCGTCGGCCGAACGCGGAGTCCACCTTCTTGCGCAGTGCGCTGACGCGCGCCTCCACCAGGTTGGGATCCCGGGCTTCATCGGGCCACGCGTGATAGAGCAGATCCGTTTTGGAGACCGCCTGGCCCGCCCACCGGGCCAGCAGCTCCAGCACGGCGAACTCCCGGGGCGTGAGTTCCACTCGGGCCCCGGCCCGGTGGCAGACCCGGCCGGCGACATCCAACGAGAGGTCGCCCACGGCAAGGACGGGCGGGGCGACCGTGGCGGCTCGTCTGACCAGGGCCCGCAGCCGTGCGACGAGCACCATGTAGGAGAAGGGTTTGGTCAGGTAGTCATCGGCCCCCGTGTCCAGGGCCTCTGCCTGATCCCAGTCCCCGTCCTTGGCGGTGAGTACCAGGATGGGGGTCGCGTTGCCCTCCCGGCGCAGCTGGGCGCAGACCTTGTAGCCGTTGAGTCCGGGCAGCATCAAGTCCAGTACGACAAGGGCGTATTCGCCGGTCCGGACCATCCACAGTCCCTGCCGGCCGTCATGGGCGAGGTCGACGCTGTAGCCCTCGGCGGTCAGACCGGTGTGCAGGGTGTGGGCAAGGTCCACCTCGTCTTCGACCACAAGGATGCGCATGTGGTGCAGCCTTGCACAGCGCCGGCCCGCCTTCCTGATCAGCCGGTCAGGTTGGGTCAGCATCCGGTCAACGAGGTCCGGGCACGCTGGCGGAATGTCTTCGCCACTGCTGAAAGGCCCTGTCGCCGATGTCCTGTGATGAACGTGTCCCCGCCGGCGAACACCCGTCGCCAGCAAAATGTTCGAGCAGTTCTGGCCGATCATCGAGCCAGAAATCAATAAAATTGCCCAGTGGGGCGTTCGTTAGCCACACAAGCGTTCCGCAGGAAATACTGAATGGACGGCGAATACCTCCCTCCGTCTCGGCGGTCCAACTGCCTGCAGATGTAGATGCCCAAATGCCTGCAGATAGTTTTCATGCCGGCGGATTCGCATGGGCGCGTACACGCTGGCGCCAACACTACGTCCCGATTTCGGCTACCGCCCTAGCCCTGCCGCTGTATGCAGCATGGGTCGCCTATCTGGCAACAGGCGGCGGTGATCTTGCCGCGCAATTTTCATGGGCGGATTTCGCCTCCCGACACCCCGGATCCCCCTACAACATGGGCTGGTACGGGGGCATCCATGTCGGCAACTACAGTGTAATTGCACCGCAGTTGATGGCTCTTCTTGGTGTGCGGCCTGTCACCGCGGGGGCGGGAATCATTGCCTCGTGGTTCATGGGGCGTGTGTTCGTACGTAGCGGGGTAAGTCGTCCGCTGTGGCCTACACTCCTGGCGGTCCTGTCTCTCTGGGCGAATGTCGCGTCGGGGCGCTCTACTTTCGCACTGGGCGTGGCTCTGGCACTAGTGTCCTGTCTTGGCCTGGCAGGTTCCAGCCGGCGCTTGGTGCTGGCATCGGCGTTCAGCGCCCTGGCAACTCTGGCTAGTCCCGTCGCAGGGCTGTTCCTCCTGGTTCTCGGGGCAGGGTGGCTCTTGAACCGGGATATTGGAAGAGCTATCGCTGTTTGTGCACCGCCTGTCGCAGTGGTCGCTTTGACAACCTTACTCCTTCCTTTTAGCGGCGCAATGCCCATGGCAATGGACGACATCTGGAAGCCAACCCTCTTCGGAATCGTTCTGGCGCTGCTGGCGCCGCAAGAGTGGAGGACTCTACGTTTCAGCTCCGCAGTTTATGCGTCAGGTGTGGTCTTGAGCGGACTGATTTCTTCACCTGTCGGTTCCAACGTAATCCGTCTCGCTGAACTATTCGGGCCCCCGGCGCTCCTCTGCGTGCTACTCGAGCGCGGCGTTCAAATAGTGTCAAGGGTAGCTATCGGGCTTTCCCTCGCTCTTTCCGTGCAGTGGGTGACGGCACACGCTATCCATGTGCTCAATATGTCGACACCTGTGCCGTCATGGACATCCCATACGCAAGGTGTACTGAAAGCGCTCGACCGTTTGCACGCGGACCGCACGCGTGTGGAGGTAGTGCCTGCGGTCAATCATCGTGAAACCACCGCACTCGGTCCTCACGTGAATCTGGCAAGGGGGTGGAATCGTCAGCTCGATGTAGAACGTGGGGGCCTTTTCTATGAAAACCAGTTGACGATTGGGAAATATCGCGCATGGCTCGACAAGTGGGCAGTAGGTTATGTCATCTTGCCGGGGGGTGAGCCTGACTGGGCGGCAAAAGACGAAGCCAAGCTCGTCCGCAGCAGACCAAGCTGGCTGGAGCCGGTATGGCATGACTCCCAGTGGGAGATTTATCGGGTGAAGGGTGCCAGGCCAATTATCTCAGGTGCAGATGCTTCAGTCGTCAGCAGCGACAATGCAAAAATTGCAGTACAAGTTCCCAAGCCTGGCATGGTGAGGTTGCGTATCGCCTATTCCCCCTGGCTACGCACCAGCGCTGGTTGTATCGAGCGTGATGGTGACTGGATCCGTTTCAAAGTTTCCACACCAGGGCTGTATGAAATCGGCAGCTCCTATGCGGTGCCTTGGCAAGGGAATTGCTGACGTGAGATATGACGGCCGTGCGGTGGGGAACGGGAGTGTCACGGCGCACGGGGATGGCCGGTTCACCGGCGTCGGGGGCCCTCGCGAGCAGGGGAGAACAGGGGTGGCGGAGCAATGACATCCGATCAGGCGGGAGACGTCCGGGCGGATCCGCCCGTTCCCGAGGATCAGGGGCGGGAAGTTCCGGCTCAGCGCGAGGACATCGGCATCGTAGGGCATGAGCCCTAGTACTCCAGTTGGGCTTCTCCATATGACCTGGTCACAGGGGCCTTTTGGAGTCTAGTTGGCTGATGCTGCATCAGGTGGGCGGTGGTTTGTGACTCACCCGATCGGGGTGCGTTGAACCGGTTATGGAGACGGAGAGCGATACCGAAGTAGGCCTGTGGAATGCCGAGTTGGAGTCTTTGCTGCTGCGGGTGGGCGAGAGGTTCGGCCGGGTCGAGCCGCGACGGCGGATGCGGGACTACGTGCGGGGCTTGCTGGGCCCGGTGGGCCGGAAGAACAGCTGGCAGATAGCCGAGCACGCGGGCCACGACACCCCGTACGGCCTGCAGCGACTGCTGTCGTGGTGCCAGTGGAATCCCGATGAGATCCGCGACGACCTGCGGGACTACGTTGCCGAGCGACTCGGTCAGCCGGACGGTGTGCTGATCGTGGACGACACAGGCTTCCTGAAGAAGGGCATCGACTCCGCCGGGGTGCAACGGCAATATTCTGGCACCGCCGGCCGCACGGAGAACTGCCAGATCGGAGTGTTCGCGGCCTACACCTCCGCCAAGGGCCGGGCCCTGGTGGACCGCGAGCTCTACCTGCCCAGGTCCTGGACCGAGGATCCCGACCGGTGCCGCGCAGCCCGGATCCCGGAGAACAAGTCCTTCGCGACCAAGCCCGAACTTGCACGCGCCATGGTCCAACGGGCGCTGGACTCCGTGCTGCCGATCGCCTGGGTGACCGCCGATGCGGCCTACGGGCAGGAGTGGCATTTCCGACGGATGCTGGAGGAGGCCGGTGTGGGCTACGTCCTGGCCGTGCCCAAGTCACAGCAGGTCAAGTCGCCAGCGGGGAGCTGGCGCATCGACCATGTCCTGACCGGCGCCCCCGGCTGAGGCATGGGAACGGATCTCCTGCGGGGATGGTGCGAAGGGACCGCGGGTCTACGACTGGGCGGCGGCCAAGCTGCCCGTCATCGACGGCGCGGATCCCGCCCACCAGCGCTGGGTGCTGGCCCGCCGCAGCCTGGCTCGTCCCGAGGAGATCGCGTACTACCTCGCCTTTGCCCCGACGCAAGCCACCGTCCGTGAACTGGCGCGGGTGGCTGGCGCCCGGTGGGCCATCGAGGAGTGCTTCCAGGCCGCGAAGAACGAATGCGGCCTGGACCAGTACGAAGTCCGCCGTTACGTCGGCTGGTACCGCCACATCACCCTGGCCATGCTCGTGCACGCCTTCCTGGCGGCGATGACAGCCCAGGCCCTCGAAAAGGGGGCCGAGGAAACGGTTCGACCAGCCTCGCCCCCCTCACCGTGGCAGAAGTCCGGCGACTCCTGGACCTTGCCCGTTCCCCCGCAGTCTGGCGCCGGTCACCCATGCGCCGACTCCACTGGTCCAGCTGGCGCCGACGCCACCAGGCCGTCGCCCGCCACTGCCACTACCGACGCCGCACGCACCCCGATCGGGTGAGTCACGAACCACCGCCCACCTGATGCAGCATCAGCCAACTAGACTCCAAAAGGCCCCCGTGACCAGGTCATATGGAGAAGCCCAACTGGAGCCCTAGTACGGCAGTCGGACTTCGTGGTCTGAGTTTCGCGCGGCCTTGGGCAGCGCGGTCGGGTAGGTTCGACAGGCGTCAGTCGCCGTCGGCGATGAAGTCTGCTATTGCGGCAGCGATAGCTTCGGGCTGCTCGTCGGGGATGAAGTGTCCGGCGTCGGGCACGACGACTCCGGTGGTGTCGTCGGCCCATGGGCTGATGGAGGCCGCCATGTCCGGAATGGAGCCGTGGCTGCTGGAGATTCCGAGGACGGGCACGGTCAGGTGCCGCTGATTGAGCGCCTCGCGGTTCTTGCGCGCTGACTCCGCGGCGTCTCGGTAGTACGCGAGGGAAGCGCGCAGGCCGCCGTCGACGGCGACGGCCGCCGCGTAGTGGTCGAGCTCGGCGTCGTCGAACGTGTCGGGAGACAGGGCCTTCACCTTCAGGAACCAGCCGACGTACTCGCGTTCGCGGCCGGCAAGCAGCGTCTCGGGCAGGTCGGGCACGATGTGGAACGCGAAATGCCAGGTTTTCCACGCTCGATCCGGGTCGGTGGGAATCGCCTCCGGGAGGGTGATACCGGGAATTCCGGCGTCGAGCAGAGCGACCCCGCGCAGGTGGCTCTCGAAGTTGAGGGCGAGGGAGAAAGCGACCCAGGCGCCGATGTCGTGGGCGACCAGGGAGTAAGTCGACACTCCGAGAGCCTTCACGGCGGTGTGGACGTGCGCGGCGACCGCGTGCGTGTCGTAGCTGCGCTCCGGACGCTCGGAGTGGCCCTGACCCGGCAGGTCGATCGCGATGACGTGGAACCGGTGGGTGAGGCCGGGCATCACCTTTCGCCAGGCCCACCAGGTTTGCGGGAATCCGGCGAGCAGGACGACGGCCGGGCCGCCCGGCCGTCCGCCTTCGACGGCATGAAGGCGGACGCCGTCCGCGTCGACCCAGCGGTGAGTGAATCCGGCCAGATGCTGCAGGGGCAGGTCGCGGATGGGGTTGCTTTCGGAGACATGCGGAGTGCTGGTTGCCGGGCCGGTCACGGGGATCGATCCTCCATCGGTGTCAGGTGTGCGGTGGGGACGGTGTAGCTGACGGCGGTGGCTGGGACCACGTGGCGTGTTTCGCGCGCGGTCGCGAAGTGCGCGGTATGCCTGGCCATGACCACGCTTGAAGGCTAACCCATCTTGAACCGATCAGTTCAAGATAGAATGGTGCGCAACACAGCCCGAACCATCGACGCATCGGCAAGGAAGTGCCGCGTGGCAGGCAAGAAGCAGTTCGACATGGACACGGCGCTCGACGCCGCGATGATCCAGTTCTGGCGCGACGGCTACGCCGACACCTCATTGGACGATTTGTCTCGGGCAACCGGCCTGAACCGCAGTTCCATCTACTCCTCCCTCGGCGGCAAGGACACGCTCTTCCTGCGCTGCCTGGATCTCTACGCCGCGCGCTATGGCGAGAGGTACGACGCCGCTCTGTCGTGTGCAGCCTCGGAACCCGTTGCCGCTGTTCGCGCGTTCTTCGACGTCACCCTCGAGCGCATCGCCGATCCCGAACTACCTGATGGATGCCTGATTGCCCAGTCAGCCATGGCAATTCCAGTGCTGAGTCCGAGCGTCGCAGCGCACGCCAAGCAGGCGCTCGGCTTCCAGCGCCTGCGCCTGCGCGCCGCGCTGAAGGCCGGCCGACTGACCGACCAGGACGCCGAGGCCTTCGCTGTACACGCGGCGGCTGTGAACCAGTCGCTCGCCGTCATGAGCAGGGCCGGAGCGAGCCCGGCGCAGCTCCTGGCTATCGTGGGCGTGACCGTGGACGCGCTGTCGCAGGCGCTGCGCGCGTAACGAATCGCCATGTAATCACGACGAGGAGGCGGTCGGCCGGCGCCTTCTGGTCGGCATCGCCGGGTAGGACAGGTGCGGGGCGGGTGGCTTTGGCCAGGGCCGATGCGACGGCCAGCAGCGCGTAGGCGGCGAGCGCGAGCGCGGTGTGCCGCTTCCAGGCCACGTAGCCGCGCGCCTGCGTGTGGTCGAGGTCGACCGCCTGTTTCGCGTCCTGGAAGTCGTCTTCGACCGCGCACCGGGTGCCGGCGACCTTGACCAGATCGGTCAGGGAGCAGCTGATAGTCGGGGTCTTCGCAGTCGCGGGGCCGTCGGGGGCCGTCCCCTCCGCGCCTGCGCCCGACCGCCCTGGGTCAGGACGTGGTCAAAGACCGCCCGCCCAGGTGCCGGGCCAGAAAGCGCTCGAGCGTGCGGTACAACTCGATGTTGCTGTCCGTGTTGATGAACCAGTGGCCCTCGGTCTTGTTCAGCAGGTACTCGACCTCGGCGCCGCGGGAGCGAAGCGCATCGACGATGCGGTCGGAGTGGCGGCGGGCGACGCGAACATCGTTGGCGCCGTGGATCAGCAGCATCGGTGCGGTGATGTCGTCGACCCGGCTGATGGGCGAGCGGGCGAGCATGTCGGCCTCCTGGCGGGGGTCGTCCGGGTCGCCGATGTAGAGCAGGTAGCTGTTCTCGACGAGGCGACGGGCTACCGGGACAACCGACTGGACGAGGTCGACGAGGTCGGACATTCCGGTGTAGCTGACAGCGGCGGCGAACCGGTCCGGGGTGAACGCGGCCCCGACGAGTGCGGCGTAGCCGCCGTAGGAGCAGCCGTAGATGGCGACCCGGTCCGGGTCGGTGTAGCCCTGCTCGACCGCCCAGTCGAGGGCGTCGATCAGGTCGTCGTGCATGCGCCCGGCGAACTGGCCGATCGCGGCCTGGGTGTGGGCCTTGCCGTAGCCGGTGGAGCCGCGGAAGTTGACTTGCAGCACCGCGTAGCCACGGTTGGCCAGGAGCTGCACCTCTGGGTCGTAGCACCAGCTGTCGCGGTACCACGGTCCGCCGTGCACCAACAGCACGGTCGGCAGGTCGCGTGGCTCGACCCCGGCCGGCAGGGTGAGGTGGCAGGGCAGCGCCAGGCCGTCGCGGGCGGTGACGGTGATCGGGGTGACCGGGGCCAGCTGGGCCGGATCGAGGTGCGGGAACGGTCGGAACAAGCGACGCGCCTGTCCCGTGGCGTGGTCGTAGAACCAGGTGACGCCGGGATCGCGGTCGTGGGTGAAGTCCACCACCCAACGCTGCGCCGTGACGTCGCAGGACACGTGGGCCAGGTCGCCGTCGGACAACTCGGCCAGCCGCGGCAGTACCGTGGCGAAGTGCGGGTCGAGCGCGTGGATCTCCTGACGGGCGCCGAGGTAGCGGGCGCCGAGTAGCTCCCCGGTGCTCGGGTGCAGGATCAGCGAGGACGGGAAGCGCGGGTCGGCCTCGGGGCGGGGGGTGTCCAGGTCGAACACGGGGTGGCTGTCCACCCCGCTCTGCTCGCCGGTCGTCAGGTCGACCCGCACCAGACGGGTACGGTCCGAGCCGCGCGCCGAACCGATCCACAGTCCGTTCCCGTCCGGGGTGAGCACGGCCGGGAAGACCGCGAGGAGGACATCGGTACCGGGGAACCGCGCAATCGGGCGCGGCTCGCCCTGAGACCACTCCGACAGCACGTGGTCACCTCCCTCCTCCATGGTGAACACCAGCAACCGGTCGGGAGTGTGCAGCCAGGACAGGATGTCGCCGGGGTTCTCCGCGGCCGTGGTCAGGCGGCCGGTCGCCAGGTCGAGCCGGAACAGGTCGATCAGGTCGGGACGGCGCATGGTGAGCTGCACGAAAGCCGTCCCAGGCCGGTCCGGTGGGAGTTGCACACCGGTCAGCCGCACGCCCTCGAAGGGAGTCAGGTCGACCGCGGGCTCGTCGGGTCGGGTCAGGTCGACGCGATGCAGGTGCCAGTTCTCGTCGCCGTCGGTGTCCTGCTGGAACAGCAGGTAGCGGCCGTCGGTGGTCCAGAAGAAGGTGTCGATGTTGCGTCGGGTGTCTGAGGTAATACGCCGGGCGCCCGGGGCGTCGGCACCGTGTATGTCGTCTGGGGTGGCCCAGTCCGAGTCCAGATCACGAATGAAGACGTTGAGCCGCCCGTGCCACGGGGCGAGGTAGGCGACCTTCGTGCCGTCCGGGGACAGCAGGGCCCGACTACGGGTGGGTGAGCCGAAGAACTCTTCGACGGCGATCAGCTTCGACGGAGCGGTCATGATGGAACCTCATGGTCGATGGGTGCGGGCACCCCCGAGTCCACGCCCCGACGTCGCGTCATACTCAAGGCCCCACGGAGTAATCTGGCTCACAGGGGTTCGTCGGCACAGCGCTTCGGAGGCCGATCAGGCCCCATCGGGCGGGACCAACCGCTGCTGGACCCGGCGCAGAACGCGGTGTTGCACGGGCCGAAGAGTCTGCTCGTTCAGTTCGTCCATCAGCGCTGCGGCCTGCGCGTCGAGCGGGGACAGACCGGCCAGTCGCGCCATCACCGGCTTAAGGTGCGCGACCAGCTCGTCGATCAGCGTTGCGACCTCGTCGTCCGGGGTGTCGGGCTCGAGGGCGTAGAAGCGCGCCGTCAGCGGTGCGGATGCGGCCATGCCGTCGTTCGCATCGCCGAGCAGGGCGGCGAGTTCCGCTGGACCGTCCTTGCCGAGCAGGTGCCCGATCAGGATCAGCTGTTCGTTCTCGTAGCGGACCACGTCCGCCGGCATCCCCGCCGTGGGGACAGAACGCCATGACGAAAGCTCCGGAGGCAGGTCGGCCGGGGCGCCGCTGCGGCGCAGCGCGGCGATGCCGGCCCGGCGGGCGACGAGCCGTTCGACCTCGGCGGCGGCTTGACGATCGAGCTCATCGAGCAGTTCCTCCGCGGCCGCCGGATCGTCCAGCACCGCAGGTAGCGCTGACAGCGGTACGCCGAGTGCGGTCATCCTCGTGATGCGCAGGAGCCGGACGAGGTGGCCTACGTCGTAGTGCCGGTAGCCCCCGGCCGAGCGCGGTGGCTCGGGCAACAGCCCGATCTGGTGGTAGTAGCGCAATGTGCGGACAGTGACACCGGCCAGCTCGGCGAGCTCACCGCTGAGCATCGGGCATCTCCTTCGACTTCAGGTTGCGCAGAGCACGCGAGAGGCCGGCGTCGTCCAGGCGGTGCACCACCGTCTCATGCTCGGCCGCGGCCACGGGCTGCCCCGGGCAGTGTCCTGCGCAACTGTGCGACGTCGAGGCGGCCATGATTGAGCACCGCTGCACAACGCGCCCTGCCCACAGCGGTGTTCAGGAGCGGGCGACGTCATCCCTGTCGTGTCCCCACCAGCCGGTCCCAGCCGGTGCGGACGGGGGTCGGGCGGTGGTTGCAGGGGTCCGGGTGGCGTCACGGACGTCGACAGTGCGCTGTTGTGTGGGCGTGGCCGGCGTGGCCGATGGTCTGGCCGCCGTCGATGAGGAACTCCCCGCCCGTGGTGTAGGACGCGTCGTCGCAGGCCAGGAAGAGCACCATGCGGGTGACTTCGTCGGGCTCACCGATGCGGGGCACCGGCTGGTGGGCGAAGAGCTCGGGCGAGGCGGCCTCGCCCATGGGTGTGCGGATGACGCCAGGATGTACGGAGTTGACGCGTATCCCCGTGCCCGCCATGTCGAGCGCGGCGGCCTTGATCATCCCACGCACCCCCCACTTGCTCGCCACATAGCCCACGCTGCCGGCGAAACCCGTCATGCCGGTGGCGGAGGAGACGTTGACGACGGCCCCGTGACCGCGGTCGCGCATGCCGGGGAGGACGGTGTGCATGCCGAGGAAGGCGCCTACGAGATTGACATCGAGGATCTGGCGGAACTGCTCGGGCGACTGCTCTTCCACACCACCGCGGTGGATGATCCCGGCGTTGTTGACCAGGACGTCGACCGGGCCGAGGCTGTCCTCGACCGTGCGGACGACGGACCCCCACTGCGTCTCGTCGGTGACGTCGAGATGGCAGTAGCGTGCGTGGGCGAGCTCGCCCACCAGGGCTTCTCCCTCGTCGTCGAGGACGTCGCAGACGGCGACCCGGGCGCCTTCCGCGGCCAGCCCGCGCACATGTGCGGCGCCCATCCCCCGGGCCCCGCCGGTGACGATCGCGACCTTTCCTTCGAAGCGCATGGCGAACTTCCCTTCCGTTGCGATGCGGCGGCCACCCACGCCTCAAGGGCGGCTGAAAGACTCGATGATCGTGGTGGCTTCCGGTGTCGTGACCGCCTCGGAGATCACCTGGGCTTCTTCGCGGCCTCTCTCCTCGCGCGTTGTGTTCCAGCCCGTGCGCATCAGGTGCTTGGTCCGCCCGAGGGCGAACGCCGGTCCTGCGGCGAGCTGTTCGCTGAGCCGGAGTGCACGGTCACCGAGTGCCGCGTCGTCGGCCACTTCGTTGATCAGCCCCCAGGCCGCGGCTTCCTCGGCGGTCAGTGTCCGGCCCGTGAGGGCGAGTCCGAGCGCGCGCTGTTGTCCGATCGCGCGGGGCAGGAGGTACGAGACACCGCAGTCGGGTGTCAGTCCGGCATCGGCATAGGCCAGGAGGAACTTCGTCGACGCCGCCGAGACGATCACGTCGCAGCTCAGCATGAGCGCCAGACCGGCACCCGCCACGGCTCCCTGGACCGCGGCGACGACCGGTTTGTCCAGCGCCGCGAGCCGCTGCAGAGCGAGATCGAGGGTGCCGGCCAGTTCCTCCAGGTAGGCCGCCCGGTCCAGCGCGGCGGCCATCGCGGTCACATCGCCGCCCGCGCAGAACCGCCGGCCCTCGCCGCGGACGAGCACCGCTCGCACATCGGGATCGGCTGCCCGGTCCACCGCCGCGGCGAAAGCGTGCGCCG
This sequence comes from Streptomyces sp. NPDC005962, assembly GCF_040629205.1. Classification (NCBI taxonomy): domain Bacteria; kingdom Bacillati; phylum Actinomycetota; class Actinomycetes; order Kitasatosporales; family Streptomycetaceae; genus Streptomyces; species Streptomyces sp. NPDC005962. The sequence continues at coordinate 72,346 of NZ_JBEXVE010000045.1, forward strand.
TGGGCAGGTCCACGGCGTTCGCCTGAGCCGGTCTGGCCAGGACGATACGGGCCACGCCTGCCCCGCAGGCGTAGCGGACGAGGTCGTCTGTCATGTCGGCCATGTCAGCGCACACTCACTCACGCTCGAAGGGGTTGTCGTCGGGGGGTCGGAGATGCTGGGCCAGCAACTGCGCGAGATGAGTGCCGCGGACACCGGCGAGCTGATCGAGTTGAGTCCGGCAGGAGAAACCGTCGGCAAGGACGACCGCGTCCGCCTCCGCTTTCCGTACGGCCGGCAGCAAGGCCGTCTCCGCCACGGCGACGGAGACCTCGTAGTGCCCCCGCTCGACGCCGAAGTTCCCGGCCAGCCCGCAGCAGCCGCCGACGGTACGTACGGTGGCGCCGGCGTTTTCGAGCAGTGTGGCGTCGGCGGTCCAGCCCATGACGGCGTGCTGGTGGCAGTGCGGCTGCGCGATGCCGCGCACACCGTCGAGCCTCGGTGGTGTCCATGTGGCGGTGGCCGTCAGCAGCTCGGCCAGCGTGCGCGTCGCGGCTCCAACCGCTGCCGCACGGGGGTCTCCGGGCAGCAGTTCGGCCACGTCCTTGCGCAGGACCGCGGTGCAGGACGGCTCCAGCCCGACGACGGGGATTCCTTCCTCCAGCGCGGGTTCGAGGGCGTCCAGGCTGCGCCTCAGCTGGGCGCGGGCGCCGTCGAGCTGGCCGGTGGAGATCCAGGTGAGTCCGCAGCACACAGGCTTATCGGTGAGCCGCACGGCGTATCCGGCGTCCTCGAGCACCGTCACGGCCGCCCGCCCGACCTCCGGGCTGAAGCAGTCGGTGAACGTGTCGACCCACAGGAGCACTGGTTTCCCGGTGGCGGCGGTTGCCGTGGGTCGCGTGGCGAACCACTGCCGGAAGGTGGGGGTGGCGAACGCGGGCAGCTCCCGGCGGGCGTCGATGCCTCCCAGCCGCTTGGCGAGCGCCGACGGCCACGGCCGGTTCAGCACGGCGTTGACCACGCCGGGCAGGCGTGAGGCCAGGCGTGCCCAGCGAGGCAGCCATCCCAGAGCGTAGTGGGCGGCCGGTCTGATCCGGTGGCGGTAGCGCTGGTAGAGCGCCTCCGCCTTGTAGGTGGCCATGTCCACACCCGCCGGGCAGTCGGCCGAGCAGCCCTTGCAGGACAGGCACAAGTCCAGTGCCTGCGCCACTTCGTCCGAGCGGAACCCCGTGATCAGCGAGCCGTTCGCGACCTCCTGGAGCACCCGGGCCCGGCCCCGAGTGGAGTCCTTCTCGTCCCGCGTGGCCAGGTAGGACGGGCACATGACGCCACCGGAGTCCGTGGGGTCCGCCCGGCACTTGCCCACCCCGACGCAGCGGTGCACCGCGTTCGTCAGATCACCCCGGTCGTGCGGGTAAGCGAAGCCGAGGCCGCCGGGCAGTGGCCGGGCGGCGGGCACCCGCAGGTCCGCGTCCAGTGGCGCCGGGTCGGTGATGACACCCGGGTTGAGCACGTTGTCCGGGTCGAATACGCGCTTGACCTGACGGAACGCCTCGATGGCCGCGACCGGGTACATGTACGGCAGCAGCTCCCCGCGCGCCCGCCCGTCGCCGTGCTCGCCGGACAGGGAGCCGCCGTACCGGCCGACCAGCCGGGCGGCGTCGACCACGAACGCGCGGTAGCGGTCCGGCGCCGTGGCGAGGGGAAAGTCGATCCTCGCGTGCACACACCCCTCGCCCAAGTGGCCGTACATCAGACCGTCGACACCGTGTTCTCGCATCAGCCCGCCGAACTCGCGCAGATAGCCACCGAGTCGGGCCGGGGGCACCGCGGCGTCCTCCCAGCCGGGCCACGCCGGTTCGCCCGCCGGGCTGCGGCCGCCGAACTCTACGCCGTCCTCGCGGATCGCCCACAGGGCACGCGCGGTGCTGCCGGTGACGATCACGGAATCGAGACAGTCGGCGTCCATGACGAGCTTCGCCGCGGCTCCCCGGGCCTCGGCTTCGGTGTCCCCCGGCGTTTCCACGAACAGCCAGCCCGCTCCCCGGGGGAGGCCGGGCACCGCGCCACTGCCGCGCCGGGAGCGGACGACCTCGACCAAGCGGGCGTCCATCCCCTCGATCGCCACGGGGCGGTGCGGCAGCAGGGCCGGTACGGCATCGGCGGCCGCGGGCATGTCGGGATAGCCCAGCACCGCCAGCGCCACGGCGCGGGGTGGCTCGACCAGTCTCACCACCGCGCCGAGCACCACACCGAGCGTGCCCTCGCTGCCGACGAGAAACTTCGCCAGATCCGCGCCGTTCTCCGGCAGCAGGTGCTCCAGCGAATAGCCCGACACCTGCCGGCCGAAGCGCCCGAACTCGGTGCGGATCACCGCCAGGTGCTCGCTGACGATGTCCTCCAGCGCGCGGCCCTTGTCACCCGCGGCGCGCAGGCCGGCCCGGCCGAGGCGGCGGGCGTCCAGCCGCTCGCCGTCGGCGGTCAGGGCGTCGATGGACACGACGTTGTCGGCGGTGCGGCCGTACCGGAGCGCCCGGGCGCCGCAGGCCTTGTTGCCCAGCGAACCGCCGATGGTGGCGCGGGCGTGCGTCGAGGGATCGGGCCCGTACCGCAATCCGTACGGGGCCGCGGCGGCACTGATGCGATCGAGGATCGCTCCCGGCTGGACGGTGGCCGTCCGCGCCTCGGCGTCCACCGAGAGCACCCGGTGGAGATGGCGGGAGAAGTCCAGGACGATGCCGGTGCCCACCGCGTTGCCGGCCGTCGAGGTCCCGGCGCCCCGGCTGGTGACCGGCACCCCCGCGGAGCGCGCGACCGCGACGGCGGCCGCGACCTCGTCGGAGTGCCGGGGAAAGGCGACGGCCGCCGGAACGACACGGTAGTTGGAGGCGTCCGTCACGTACTCCGCCCTGCGGCGGGTGCTCGTATCGACCTCGGTCAGCCCGGCGCGGCGCAGCGCCGCACGTCGTCCACGGAGCCGGGATCGATACCGGTCCGGTCGACGAGCGCGCGCAGTACGTGCGCTCCGAGGTCTGCGGGGTGGACGCCGCTCAGCGTGCCCTTGCGACGGCCGACGGGGGTGCGGACGGCGTCGACGATGAAGGCTTCGGTCACGGTGTGCTCCGGAGTCTGGGTGCTCGGGGGTGGTCAGGGCGGGCGTGCCCGCGGTCAGACGTTGCGCCGGTATTCCCCGCCGACCTCGAAGAAGGCCTCGGTGATCTGCTGCAGGGAGCAGACCCGGGCGGCGTCCATCAGCGCCGCGAAGACGTTGTGGCCGGCAGTGGCTGCTTCCTTGAGGGCGCTCAGGGCGGCGGGTGTCTGCTCGCGGTGGCGGTCCTGGAATTCGTGGACGCGCTTCAGCTGGGACTGCTTCTCGTCCTCGGTGGCGCGGGCCAGCTCCACGGCCATCTGAGCCTTTTCGGTGTCGGCGTCGGGGTGGCGGAAGGTGTTGACGCCGATGATGGGCAGGGTGCCGTCGTGCTTGCGCTGCTCGTAGAGCATGGACTCGTCCTGGATACGTCCTCGCTGGTAGCCGGTCTCCATGGCGCCGAGCACACCGCCGCGCTCGCTGATCCGCTCGAACTCGCCCAGCACTGCCTCCTCCACGAGGTCGGTGAGCTGGTCGATGACGAAGGAGCCCTGCAGCGGGTTCTCGTTCATCGCCAGGCCCCACTCCCGGTTGATGATCAGCTGGATGGCCAGGGCGCGGCGTACCGAGTCCTCGGTGGGCGTGGTGACGGCCTCGTCGTAGGCGTTGGTGTGCAGGCTGTTGCAGTTGTCGTAGATGGCGATCAGCGCTTGCAGGGTGGTGCGGATGTCGTTGAAGTCCATCTCCTGGGCGTGCAGGGAGCGTCCGGAGGTCTGCACGTGGTACTTGAGCTTCTGGCTGCGCTCGTTCGCCCCGTAGCGTTCCCGCATGGTCACCGCCCAGATGCGGCGGGCCACCCGGCCGAGCACGGAGTACTCCGGGTCCATGCCGTTGGAGAAGAAGAACGACAGGTTGGGCGCGAAGTCGTCGATGCGCATGCCCCGGGCGAGGTAGGCCTCGACGTAGGTGAAGCCGTTGGCGAGGGTGAAGGCGAGCTGGCTGATCGGGTTGGCCCCGGCTTCGGCGATGTGGTAGCCGGAGATGGACACCGAGTAGAAGTTGCGCACCTCCTTCTCGATGAACCACTCCTGGATGTCGGCCATCATCCGCAGGCTGAACTCCGTGGAGAACAGGCAGGTGTTCTGGCCCTGGTCCTCCTTGAGGATGTCGGCCTGCACCGTGCCGCGGACACTGCGCAGCACGTGGCCCCGAATCCGCTCCGCCTCCTCGGCGGTCGGCTCGCACCCGTGCTCGGCGGTATGGGCGTCGAGCTGCTGGTCGATCGCGGTGTTGAGGAAGAAGGCGAGGATGGTCGGCGCCGGCCCGTTGATCGTCATGGATACCGAGGTGGTGGGCGCGGTCAGGTCGAAGCCGTCGTACAGCGCCTTCATATCCTCCAGGGTTGCCACCGACACACCCGAGGTGCCCACCTTGCCGTAGATGTCGGGGCGCAGGCCCGGATCGCGGCCGTAGAGGGTGACCGAGTCGAAGGCGGTGGACAGCCGGGTGGCTTCGCTGTCCTCGGAAAGGTAATGGAAGCGGCGGTTGGTACGGAACGGATCGCCCTCACCGGCGAACATCCGCGCCGGGTCCTCGCCCTCCCGTTTGAACGGAAACACCCCGGCGGTGAACGGGAAGAACCCCGGAAGGTTCTCGGAGCGGAGAAATCGCAGCAGCTCTCCGTGGTCGGTGTAGCGCGGCAACGCCACCCGGGGAATCCGGCTGCCGGACAGTGACTCGCGTACCAGAGCGGTGCGCAGCTCGCGCTCGCGTACGGTCACGATGAGCTCGTCGCCGGAGTAGTCGCTCACGGTCTGCGCCCAGTCGGCCAGCGGCCTGCGCGCTTCCGGTGCGAAGGCCTCCTCGGCGTCCTCTCGCAGCTTCTCGACGTCGTCGGTGTTCGCTCCGACCGCCGCGAGCTCATCGCGGACGGCCGCCAGGTGCTGTATCCGCCGGGCCTGCCCGGCCAGGACGCCGGTTCGCTCGTGATATCCGCGCACCGTGTCGGCGATCTCCGCCAGGTAACGCACCCGGGACGGGGGCACGATCTGGGTGGCGCCGCTGGAGTGCCGCAGCGTCACCTCGGGAAGCGCTCCGGGCCCCGCGGGCAGACCGCGTTCGGCGAAAAGATCCCGCAGATGCTGGTAGAGCGCGGTCACTCCGTCGTCATTGAAGGTCGACGCGCTGGTTCCGAACACCGGCATGTCCTCCGGCCGCTGCCCGAACGCCTCCCGGTTGCGGACCAGTTGACGGCCCACATCGCGCAGCGCGTCCTTGGCTCCGCGCCGCTCGAACTTGTTGATGGCCACCACGTCGGCGAAGTCGAGCATGTCGATCTTCTCCAGCTGGGAGGCGGCACCGAACTCCGGCGTCATCACGTACAGCGACACGTCCACGTACGGGACGATCGCGGCGTCCCCCTGCCCGATGCCCGGGGTCTCTACGATCACCAGGTCGAAGCCGGCCGCCTGACAGGCCGCGATCGCATCCGACAGGCCCTCGGGAACCTCGCGTCCGCCGCGGGTGGCGAGCGAGCGGAAGAACACCGTGTCGCCGTCGAGGCAGTTCATCCGGATCCGGTCGCCCAGCAGGGCCCCGCCACCGCGCCGCCGGGTCGGATCGACCGCCAGCACCGCCACCTTGAGCCTGCCGTCCTGGTCGATACGCAACCGACGTACCAGCTCGTCGGTCAGCGAAGACTTCCCCGAGCCGCCGGTGCCGGTGATACCGAGGACCGGTGTCCGACGGGACGCCGCGGCTTCGCGTATGACGCGCAGCTCCGCGTCGGCCACCGCACCGGCCTCCAGGCCGGTGAGCAGCCGGGCCAGCGCCTGCCTCTCCCCCGCCAGCACCTTGTCCGGCGTGGCCGGGGCCAGATCCCACAGGGCGGTGTCACACGCCTCGACCATCGAGTTGATCATCCTGGCCAGGCCGAGGCGCTGACCATCCTCCGGAGAGAAGATCCGCACCCCGGCGCGGGCCAGCCGTGCGATCTCCTCCGCGACGATGACCCCGCCGCCCCCACCGAAGACCTTCACATGCCCGGCGCCGCGCTCGCGGAGCAGCTCCACCAGGTACTCGAAGTACTCGACGTGTCCCCCCTGGTAGGAGCTCACGGCCACGCCCTGGACGTCCTCTTCCAGCGCCGCCGTCACCACCTCGTCGACCGAGCGGTTGTGCCCGAGGTGCACCACCTCGGCCCCCTGGGACTGCAGGATGCGGCGCATGATGTTGATCGCCGCATCGTGCCCGTCGAACAGGCTCGAGGCCGTGACGAACCGGACCGGGTGCTTTGCTCGGTAGAGGGGCTCGGTAGGGACGGCAGCAGACACGGTGTCCTCCAAGTGGCCGCCGACGGGCGGTACGAACCAGCGAGATCGAGGTAGTTACTCAACGTGATGTACTAGGAAGACCTAGTACATCTGTCGACGATGATCCGCACAAGCCGAATCCGGTGTGCGCCTGCTCTCGCCGTCAGTGCGACACGCTCACCCGACACACTCGGGCAGCGGTTGGTCCGGCGTCAGTCCTTGCGGGTCTCGACCTCCTCGGTGAGCTGCGGGACGACCTCGAAGAGGTCGCCGACCACGCCGTAGTCGACCAGGTCGAAGATCGGGGCCTCGGCGTCCTTGTTGA
>NZ_JBEXVE010000046.1:0-64576 GCF_040629205.1 Streptomyces sp. NPDC005962
GCCGGATGGTCGGCATTCGTGAACATGCTGGAGTACAAGGCGGTCAAGCACGGCCGGTACTTCGGGAAGATCGGACGCTTCGAGCCGACCTCGCAGAAGTGCTCGGTGTGCGGAGTTAAGGACGGCCCCAAACCCCTCCACGTCCGCCAGTGGACGTGCGCAGGGTGCGGGGCCGTCCACGACCGCGATGACAACGCCTCCCGGAACACCCTGGCCGCCGGACGGGCGGACAGGCTAAACGCCTCGCAGAGCGCAGGTAAGACCAGGACGAAAGTCCTGGCACAGCGCGTTGAAGCAGGAAGCCACCCAGACGGTCACCCGACCGTGACAGGAATCCCCGGACTTTAGGCCGGGGAGCACGTCAATCAGTGCGATGGTGCGACATGTGGTCGCACCATGAGCACGGGGGGACTATGCGAGCCGAATACTCGCCCGAGGCACTTGCCGAAGCCGTCGCCCGCTCATCGAGCTGGGCCGACCTCATGCGCACGCTGGAGGTCACAGCCAGCGGAGGGAGTCGTCGCGCGTTGCAGAGACTCGTCGCTGCGCACGGCATCGACACCGGTCACTTCAAGCAGCGCAGCCCGTGGCGCAAGTATTCCGACATGGCGATCGCCGAAGCCGTGGCATCGTCGACCACGTTGCGCGAAGTGGTCGAGAAGTTGGGGGCACGCCCAGCGACGGGGACGCTGTCACACATCCGCAGACGAATCGCGGCATCCGGCATCGATATCAGCCACATCGCCGGGCTGAACCGACCGCACATCGACTTGCCCTTCAGTCGCAACCAGCTGAGAGAAGCCGCCCTCTCCGGGGACAGCGTCCGGTCCGTTGCGCGACTTCTGGGAGTTTCCGACGACGGCCGGTCGCGGGCCACCCTGCGCCGCATGTTGAACAAGCACGGGATAGACACCTCTCACTTCGCCCACGCCCGCGTCACCATCCCCGAGGGCCCACTTCGCGCGGCCGTCGCGAACAGCACAAGTTACGCGGACGTCATGCGCGCCCTGGGTCTACCGGTGAACGATGCCAATCACCGCCGTGTGCACCGCAGGTCGGCCCAGTTGGGCCTGGACACAACACACTTCAAGCGGCCCACTCGGCGCCAGGCCCGAACGGTGGCATCAAAGCCCGTGGCGGATGAGGTGCTCCGGGTCCGTCCGCCGGGTTCTCCTCGTACCAACCACTCCCGGCTTCGTAAGGCCCTGGATGAAATCGGCCGCCCGTACAGGTGCGCGCGGTGCGGCAACGGAGGCCAGTGGCAGGGGGTGGGCATGACGCTGCAGATTGATCACGTGAACGGCGACTGGCTCGATAACCGCCCCGAAAACCTGCGGTACCTGTGCCCGAATTGCCACGCGATCACGGACACGTGGTGCGGCCGGAATCGCAGGCGTAGACACCGGGCTGCCACCTAGCGCCTACGCGAAGTGACCTGCCCGCCATCAGGCCGCTACGATGGCTGACGACGAGCGGCGGTGGCGCAACGGCGACGCAGCAGACTTAGGATCTGTGGCCCGTGACAGGGCTTGAGGGTTCGAATCCCTTCCGCCGCACCGCATACGGCCTGCGATTCATCACTCGAATCGCAGGCCGTATCACGTTGCCCGCAGCGCGGCACCTACCCCAGCAGTTCCCGTACCACCGGGGCCATCGCGCGGAAGGCGTGGCCGCGGTGGCTGATGGCGTTTTTTTCGTCGGGGGTGAGTTCGGCGCAGGTGCGGGTTTCGCCGTGGGGCTGGAGGATCGGGTCGTAGCCGAAGCCGCCGCCGCCGGTGGGTTCGTGGCGGAGGGTGCCGGTGAGGCGGCCGGAGACGACGCGTTCGGTGCCGTCGGGGAAGGCGAGGGCCGCGGCGCATTCGAAGTGGGCGGTGCGGTGCTCGTCGGGGACGTCGCGGAGCTGGCCGAGCAGCAGGTCGAGGTTGGCGCGGTCGTCGCCGTGGCGGCCGGACCAGCGGGCCGAGAAGATGCCGGGGGCGCCGCCCAGGACATCGACGCAGAGCCCCGAGTCGTCGGCGATGGCCGGGTGGCCGGTGGCCTGGGCCAGGGCGTGGGCCTTGAGGAGGGCGTTCTCGGCGAAGGAGACGCCGGTCTCCTTGACGTCCGGGATCTCCGGGTAGGCGTCGGCGCCGACGAGTTCGACGTCGAGCCCGGCGTCGCCCAGGATCGAGCGCAGCTCGGTGATCTTGTACGCGTTGCGGGTGGCCAGGATCAGGCGGCGGGGGTGTGCGCTGTCCGCCGCTGCGGTGTGCTGTGGCTGCATGGCTCGATTAGATCAGGGCGTGCGGATCAGGATGTGCAGACCTTGGACAGTTCGGCGGTGGCGTTCTTGACCGGGGTCAGGTCGGGGCGGTTGCCGCTGTCGACGGACTTCTGGACGTTGTCCACGGCGTTGCGGAGGTGGTCGAGGGCCTTGCCTACGTCCGTGTTGTCCGTACGGTCGCCGACCTTGTCGATGTCCTTGTCCAGGGCGTCGAAGACCTTGTCGGCCTCGGTGGGGTCGACGGCGGCGCCGGTGACGGCGTCCTGGAGGTTGTCCACGTCGTTGGATATCTCGACCGCGAGCCGGCCGCAGTCGAGGGCCTTGTCCACGGCATCGCAGCCGGTGGTGAGCGGCGTCAGGAAGGCGACGGCGGCGAGCGTGGTGGCGGCGGCATAACGGTGGCGGGCCTGGCGCGGCGTCATGGGTGGTTCTCCCCCTGGGATCGGATGCGGGCGCGCGCGGGATCGCGCGCGCCCGTCATCTGACTAAACGCCAAGCGCCGCCCGCTGGTTGCCCGCCAGGTCGACACAGCCGCCGACGGCGAGGTCGAGCAGGCTGTTCAGCTCCTCGCGGGCGAAGGGCTCGCCCTCCGCGGTGCCCTGCACCTCGACGAAGCGGCCGTCGCCGGTGCAGACGACGTTCATGTCGGTTTCGGCGCGTACGTCTTCCTCGTAGCACAGGTCGAGCAGCGGGACGCCGCCGACGATGCCGACGCTGACGGCCGAGACGGTGCCGGTGAGCGGCTGCCGCCCGGCCTTGATCAGCTTCTTGCCCTGGGCCCAGGTGATGGCGTCGGCGAGGGCCACGTAGGCGCCGGTGATGGCGGCGGTGCGGGTGCCGCCGTCGGCCTGGAGGACGTCGCAGTCGAGGACGACGGTGTTCTCGCCGAGGGCCTTGTAGTCGATGACGGCGCGCAGCGAGCGGCCGATGAGGCGGGAGATCTCGTGGGTGCGGCCGCCGATCTTGCCGCGGACGGATTCGCGGTCGCCGCGGGTGTTGGTGGCACGCGGCAGCATCGCGTACTCGGCGGTGACCCAGCCCTCGCCACTGCCCTTGCGCCAGCGCGGGACACCCTCGGTGACGCTCGCGGTGCACAGCACGCGGGTGTCGCCGAAGGAGACGAGGACGGAGCCCTCGGCGTGCTTGCTCCATCCGCGTTCGATGGTCACGGGGCGGAGCTGGTCGGGCGTACGGCCGTCGATACGAGACATGGGATGAGCCTATCGGCAACGCAGAGGGCCCCGGTCCGGGGAGGAGCGGGGCCGGGGCCGTCCCTCAGGACTGCGTACGCGCGCCCGCGTGGGCGCGCGTACTTACATCAGATCTTCGATCTCGGCGGCGATCGGGTCGGCGTCGGTGCCGATGACGACCTGGATCGCGCTGCCCATCTTCACCACGCCATGGGCCCCGGTGGCCTTCAGGGCGGCCTCGTCGACCAGGGAGGGGTCCTTGACCTCGGTGCGGAGACGGGTGATGCAACCCTCGATCTCGACGATGTTGTCGATGCCGCCGAGCCCCGCGACGATCTTCTCAGCCTTACTGGCCATGTCCACTCCCTGTTGTCCTGAGCTGTCCTGTGTTGTCCTGTTGTCTCGGCCCTTCGGAATACCGGATGAACGGCTTTCCTACGGTAACCACGCGCGCCCGGCCGCGCAGGGCCTTCAGAGGTTCAGACCAGATCGGAACCATCGATTCCTTTATCTGATCCTCACGTGTTACAACAGGTCTACACCACATGTGGTGTAGACCATATCGCGGGCCGTCCCCAGTCTCCCGAGCGCCCGCCTCACCAGGAGGAATCCGATGAGTACGGCCACCGCCTCGGCGGCCCCCGCGCAGAAGCGGGGTGCCGGTCTGATCAAGGGTATGCAGAAGATCGGACGCAGTCTCCAGCTGCCCGTCGCCGCCCTGCCCGCCGCGGGCATCCTGAGCCGACTGGGCCAGGACGACGTCTTCGGCAAGGCAGGGCTCGGCTGGAACAAACTCGCGGAGATCTTCGCCCACGCGGGCGGCGCGCTCTTCGACAACCTGGCCCTGCTGTTCTGCCTCGGTGTCGCCATCGGCTTCGCGAAGAAGTCGGACGGCACGACGGCGTTCGCGGCCCTGGTCGGCTTCCTCGTCTACAAGAACGTGCTGACCGGCTTCGTCAGCGACGTCACCGGCAAGCCCCAGGACCCGGGCGTGCTGGGTGGCATCGTGGTCGGGATAACCGCCGCCGTGCTGTGGGAGAAGTACCACCGCACCCGGCTGCCGGACTGGCTGGGCTTCTTCAGCGGCCGCCGCTTCATCCCGATCCTGATGTCCTTCGCGGGCGTGCTGTACGGCGTCGTCTTCGGCTTCCTGTGGGGGCCGATCGGTGACGGTCTCAACAGCTTCTCCGAGTGGCTCTCGGCCAACGGCGCCATCGGCTCCGGCATCTTCGGCGTCGTGAACCGGCTGCTGATCCCCGTCGGCATGCACATGCTGCTGAACTCGTTCGCCTGGTTCCAGTTCGGCGACTTCTCCTCCGGCGGCCAGACCTGGCACGGCGACATCGCGCGCTACTTCCACGACGACCCGTCGGCCGGAATGTTCATGACCGGCTTCTTCCCGATCATGATGTTCGCCCTGCCCGCCGCCGGTCTCGCGATCGCGCACTGCGCGCGCCCGGAGCGCCGCAAGGCCGTGATGGGCATGATGATCTCCGTCTCGCTGACCGCCTTCGTGACCGGTGTGACGGAGCCGATCGAGTTCTCGTTCATGTTCATCGCGCCGGTGCTGTACGGAATCCACGCCGTGCTGACGGGTGTGTCCATGGCGCTGACCTGGGCGCTCGGGATTCGCAGCGGCTTCACGTTCTCGGGCGGGCTCTTCGACTATCTGCTGGGGTGGTCGCACAGCGAGAAGGCCTGGATGATCATCCCGATCGGGCTGGCCTTCGCCGTCGTGTACTACGTGGTGTTCCGCTTCGTGATCACGAAGTTCAACATCCCGACCCCGGGCCGAGAACCCGAGGACTCCCTCGACGACGCGGCCGCGACGGACGCGAAGAGCGCGAAGAGCACGAAGAGCACGGTGGACGCGGAGAAGGGTGCCACGAAGGGCGCCGCCGCGACGGGGTAGCCGGGCATACGACGACGGACGGGCCGGATCTGCGGGGGCAGATCCGGCCCGTCCGTGCGTGTGCCGTGCGTGCGTCGTGCGTATGCCGTGCGCTCAGACCTCGTAGACGGCGCCCGCGCGCGCCAGGGTCACCGGGCCGTCGAAGACGGCCTCGGCGTCGCGCTGGTTGAGCTGCGGGTCGGTCCACGGCGGGATGTGGGTGAGGACCAGGGCGGCGGCGCCCGCGGCCTGGGCGTGCTCACCGGCCTGGCGGCCGTTGAGGTGCAGCTCCGGGATGTCTTCCTTGCCGTGGGTGAAGGCCGCCTCACAGAGGAAGAGGTCGGCGCCCCGGGCGAGGTCGGTCAGGGCCTCGCAGGGGCCGGTGTCGCCGGAGTAGACCAGGGTGCGGCCCCCGTGCTCGATACGGAAACCGAACGCCTCCACGGGGTGGCAGACCCGGGCGGTGCGGATCGTGAAGGGGCCCAGTTCGAACGTGCCCGGGGCCAGCGTGCGGAAGTCGAAGACCTCCTGCATCGACTTCTCGTCGGGCACGTCGTCGTACGCCTGGACCAGCCTGCGCTCGGTGTCCTCGGGCCCGTAGACCGGGATCGCCTCGGCGCGGCCTCCGTCGTGCCGGTAGTAGCGCGCGACGAAGTAGGCGCACATATCGATGCAGTGGTCGGGGTGGAGGTGGGAGAGGATCACGGCGTCGAGGTCGTAGAGACCGCAGTGGCGCTGCAGCTCGCCAAGGGCGCCATTGCCCATGTCGAGGAGCAGCCGGAAGCCGTCGGCCTCTACGAGGTAGCTCGAACAGGCCGATTCCGCGGACGGGAACGACCCCGAGCATCCGACGACGGTGAGCTTCATGGAGCAGGAACCTCCTTGAGGGGTCCCCATGCCGAGGGCCATGGGCGAGGCGGCGGGTGCGGGGTCAAACGGGGTGCCCACGAGCGTAAGGCGCTAAAGCCCTGGTAGCTCCTCCACAGGCCCGCGTTGTGGGCGGAATCACCAGGACGGAGCCCCTGGCAGGCCCATATCCCCGTTTCCCCGCAATCCCCGCGCCCCCGCTCCCTGCCGGTTACCGGATGCCCGGCTCCCCCGGCCTACGCCCAGAGCTGGCCGTGCAGCGTCTCGACCGCCTCCTCGGTGGTGGCCGCGGTGTAGACGCCTGTCGACAGGTACTTCCAGCCGCCGTCGGCGACGACGAAGACGATGTCGGCGCTCTCGCCCGCCGCGACCGCCTTGCGGGCCACGCCGAGGGCGGCGTGCAGCGCGGCGCCGGTGGAGACGCCCGCGAAGATGCCCTCCTGGGCGAGGAGTTCACGGGTGCGGGCCACCGCGTCCTCGGAGCCGACGGAGAAGCGGGTGGTCAGGACGGACTCGTCGTACAGCTCGGGGACGAAGCCCTCATCCAGGTTGCGCAGCCCGTATACGACGTCGTCATAGCGCGGCTCCGCGGCGACGATCCGTACGTCGGGCTTGTTCTCGCGCAGGAAGCGGCCGACGCCCATCAGGGTGCCGGTGGTGCCCAGGCCCGCCACGAAGTGGGTGATGGACGGCAGGTCGGCCAGGATCTCGGGGCCGGTGGTGGCGTAGTGGGCGCCCGCGTTGTCCGGGTTCCCGTACTGGTAGAGCATCACCCAGTCGGGGTGCTCGGCGCTCAGTTCCTTGGCCACCCGGACGGCGGTGTTGGAGCCGCCGGCGGCGGGCGAGGAGATGATCTCCGCGCCCCACATGGCGAGCAGCTGGCGCCGCTCCTCGCTGGTGTTCTCCGGCATGACGCACACGATGCGGTAGCCCTTGAGCTTGGCCGCCATGGCGAGCGAGATGCCGGTGTTGCCGGAGGTCGGCTCCAGGATGGTGCAGCCGGGGGTCAACCGGCCGTCCTTCTCGGCCTGTTCGACCATGTGGAGCGCGGGGCGGTCTTTGATCGAACCGGTCGGGTTGCGGTCCTCCAGCTTCGCCCAGACCCGGACCTCCGGGGAGGGCGAGAGCCGTGGCAGCCGGACGAGCGGCGTGTTGCCGACCGCTGCCAGGGGGCTGTCGTACCGCATCAGCGCATTCCGCCGGCGACGGCCGGGAGGATGGTCACGCTGTCGCCGTCCGAGAGCTTGGTGGTGATGCCGTCGAGGAAGCGGACGTCCTCGTCGTTCAGGTAGACGTTGACGAAGCGGCGCAGCTCGCCGCCGTCGACCAGGCGCTCCTGGATGCCGGTGTGCCGGGACTCCAGGTCGGCGAAGAGCTCGGCGACCGTGGTCCCGCTGCCCTCGACCGCCTTCTGGCCGTCGGTGTAGGTGCGGAGGATGGTCGGGATGCGGACCTCGATGGCCATTCTTAAGCTCCTGTGGAAGGGCGGGGTGGTCTTCCCCGGACCGGATGGGCCCGGGAGGGCGTCGTCGAAGGGGTTCGGGCTTCGCTTGTCGGACGGGCTTCGTGCGGGCTTCGGGCGTCGAGAGGGCGCGCGCTCAGGCAGTCTCGGCGTGGCGCGGACACATCGCGCTGGCGAGCCGGCACAGGTCGACGTGGAGCCGCGCCACGAGCAGCGTGCCCGGCGTCTTCTCGCTCACGTCATCGAAAACCATGAACTCATCGTATCGATTCCCGGTCCCGCCCCCGGAAGCGTGTCCCGTTATACGGACGGGTAACAACCGCGATGCGAGACGACATCCGGGGTCAACCCGGGATGATCTCGACTTCTTCCTCGGTGACCTCGCCGTCGACGATCCGGAAGGAGCGGAACTGGAAGGGCCCCTCCTCGTTCCCGCAGTCGGCGGTGGAGACGAGAACGTAGTGCGCACCGGGCTCATTGGCGTAGGAGATGTCGGTGCGCGAGGGGTATGCCTCGGTCGCGGTGTGCGAGTGATAGATCACGACCGGCTCTTCATCACGGTCGTCCATCTCGCGGTAGAGCTTGAGCAGATCGACCGAGTCGAACTCGTAGAACGTGGGGGAACGGGCCGCGTTCAGCATCGGGATGAACCGCTCGGGGCGGCCGCTCCCGGCCGGGCCCGCGATCACGCCGCATGCCTCGTCGGGGTGGTCGGCCCGGCCGTGGGCGACGATCCGGTCGTGAAGCTCCTGGGTGATGGTCAGCATGGTGCACACAATAGGAGGCGGGCTCCGGACCGAAGTACCGGAGCCCGCCTGCTGAGACGATGTGCCCAAGGGGCGGAAGCGGTCAGTCCCGGGCGTACTCGACCTTGCGCTCCGTCTCGACGGCCGCGGGCGTACGACGCTTGAGCACGAGCCAGCCGATGCCCAGGATCACGGCCCACACGGCCCCGACGTACAGCGAGATCCGGGCGTCCTTGTCGTACGCGATCAGGCCGGTGACGCAGACGAGGAAGACCAGCGCCACCCAGCTGAAGACCGCTCCGCCGGGCGCCGGGAAGGACGAGGCGGGCAGCCGCCCGGCCACGACGGCGCTGCGGTAGCGGATGTGGCTGACGAGGATCATCGCCCAGGCCCAGATGCCGGCCGCGGTGGCCACCGAGGTGACGTAGAGGAAGACCTTGTCCGGGACGGTGTAGTTGAGCACCACGCCGATGCCCATGAGGAAGGCGGAGAGGGCGATACCGGCGAACGGGGTCTTGCGGGAGTTGAGCTTGCCGAAGACGCCCGGCGCCTCGCTGTTGGAGGCCAGGTCGCGCAGCATGCGGCCGGTGGAGTACATACCGGAGTTGCAGGAGGACAGGGCCGCGGTGAGGACGACGAAGTTGACGATGCCCGCCGCGAAGGGGATGCCGATCACCGAGAAGGCGTGCACGAAGGGGCTCTCGCCCGCCGAGAAGTCGGTCCACTTCACCACGGAGAGGATGACGAGCAGGGCGCCGACGTAGAAGACGATGATGCGGAACGGCAGGGTGTTGATCGCCTTGGGCAGGGTCTTCTCGGGGTCCTCGGACTCGCCCGCGGTGACGCCGACCAGCTCGACGGCGAGGTAGGCGAACATGACGCCCTGGAGCGTCATCAGGCTGTTGCCTATGCCGTTCGGGAAGAAGCCGCCATGGGACCAGAGGTTGGAGGCGGCCGCGGTGTCACCGGCCTGCGAGAAGCCGAGGGTCAGCACGCCGAGACCGATGACGATCATGCCGATGATCGCGGTGACCTTGACCATCGAGAACCAGAACTCGACCTCGCCGAAGATCTTCACCGAGATCAGGTTGACGCCGAAGAGCACGACCAGGAAGACCAGGGCGCTGACCCACTGCGGGATCGACGGGAACCAGAAGTGGATGTAGATGGCCGCGGCGGTCAGCTCCGCCATGCCGGTCACGACCCACATGAGCCAGTAGGTCCAGCCGGTGATGTAGCCGAAGAACGGGCCCATGAACTCGCGGGCGTATTCCGCGAAGGAACCCGAGACAGGGCGGTACAGGAGCAGCTCACCGAGCGCTCGCATGATGAAGAAGATGACGACGCCCGCGAGGGCGTACATCAGGATGATGCTGGGCCCCGCCTTGGCGATGTTCGCCCCGGCTCCCATGAACAGACCGACACCGATGGCACCGCCGATGGCGATCATCTGTACCTGTCGACTGCCCAAGCCCCGCTCATAGCCTTCTTCAGGCGCCGCTGAGGTCATGTGATGTGCCTTTCTCCCTGTGCGGCTGGCGATCGTGAAGATTTATCACGCGAGCAACACTGATCGACTCAGTCGAATGTGAGGCACGCCACAGGGAGAAGCGGACATAGGTTGCCACGCACGATAAAGCGAATGGTCGCGGTGATGCGATCGTTATCCGGAGTTGAGCACTCTCTAAACGAACGCTCAGTGATCAAAAGCGGTGGCGATCGGCCGCGATCACGCCATAAGGGTCTCGATCAGCGTCTCCTGCAGCCCGCCGAGCCAGAAGTACGCCATCACCATCGGCTTGCGCGGGTCGGAGTCGGGGAGCCCGAGCATCTCACCGCCGTCGTCATCGTCGGTGACCTCCAGCCGGGTGCCGATCGCCAGCCGCAGGTCGTTGAGGGCGCCGAGCCACTGCCGGCACTTCTGCGGGGCCAGCTCCAGCACCACCTGGTCCTTGGCGGCCGGTCCGGCGGACAGCGAGTCCAGATCGCGCACCATCGCCAGGGCGTCGTCGCGCTTGCGGGCCCGCAGGTCGTTCTCGGTGTACCGGCGGAACTCCGCCGAGGCGGCCCGCGCCTCCTTCTCCGCGTCCCCCTCCAGCTCCCGGTCCGGCGCACCGTAGGCGTCCGGGAACAGCCGGGCCAGCGCCGGGTCGCTCGGCGGCTTGGTGGGCCCCTCGGCGAACAGCGCGTCCAGCGGGTCCGTGGTCCCGGCCGGCTGGTCGCCCGGGCCGATCAGCTCCGCGAGCTGCACGGCGAGGCTGCGCAGGATCGAGATCTCCACCTCGTCCAGGGCGACGGCGGCTCCGCCGCCGGGCAGCGGCTCGAATCGTCCCGACATCAGCGGTCCTGCGTGAGCGTCGCCCACAGCCCGTACCCGTGCATCGCCTGCACGTCGCGCTCCATCTCCTCGCGGCTGCCACTGGAGACGGTCGCGCGCCCCTTGTGATGAACGTCGAGCATCAGCTTGTGCGCCTTGTCCTTGGAGTAGCCGAAGTAGCTCTGGAACACGTACGTGACATAGCTCATGAGATTGACGGGGTCATTGTGGACCATCGTCACCCAGGGAACGTCTGGCTCGGGCACCTCCATCGGCGCCTCGCTGGCTTCAGGACGTTCGATCTCCACCGGACTGACACTCACACCCCCAATGCTGCCACCCGGTAGGGGCGGTCGCCTAAACGGCACCCAGATCTCGTCAGTCTGACGAGTATGCGAGGTAACATCATCAACATGGACACTGCGGACTTGGGACTGCCGGTGGACGTGCCGTCGACTGCGCTGTTCACCGACCGGTACGAACTCACCATGCTGCAGGCCGCGCTGCGGGCGGGCACCGCCGACCGCCGCTCGGTCTTCGAGGTTTTCACCCGGCGCCTGCCCGAGGGTCGCCGCTACGGCGTCGTCGCGGGCACCGGGCGCGTCCTCGACGCCGTCGAGAACTTCCGCTTCGACGGCGGCGTCCTGGACTTCCTCGCCCAGTACCGGATCGTGGACGAACCGACGCTCGCCTGGCTCGCCGACTTCCGGTTCCGCGGCGACATCTGGGGCTACCCGGAGGGTGAGGTCTACTTCCCCGGCTCGCCGGTCATGCGGGTGGAGGGCACCTTCGCCGAGGCGGTGCTGCTGGAGACCGTGATCCTCTCCATCCTCAACCACGACTCGGCGGTCGCCGCCGCCGCGTCCCGGATGTCCGTCGCGGCGGGCGGCCGCCCGCTGATCGAGATGGGCGCGCGCCGCACCCATGAGCTGGCCGCCGTGGCCGCCGCCCGGGCCGCGTACGTGGGCGGCTTCGCCACCACCTCGGACCTCGCGGCCGGATTCCGCTACAACATCCCCACCGTCGGCACCAGCGCCCACGCCTTCACCCTGCTGCACGACAGCGAGCGCGACGCCTTCACCGCCCAGGTCGACTCGCTCGGCAGCGACACCACCCTGCTGGTGGACACCTTCGACGTCGCCCATGCCGTCCGCACCGCCGTGGAGATCGCAGGTCAAGAGCTGGGCGCCGTCCGGATCGACTCCGGCGACCTGCTGCTGCTCGCCCACCGGGTGCGGCAGCAGCTGGACGACCTGGGCGCCAAGGGCACGAAGATCGTGGTCACCAGCGATCTGGACGAGTACGCGATCGCCTCGCTCGCCGCGGCCCCCGTGGACGCGTACGGGGTCGGCACCCGGCTGGTGACCGGCAGCGGCCATCCGACCTGCTCGATGGTCTACAAGCTGGTCGCCCGCGCCGAGTCCGGCGCACCGGACGCGCCGCTGGTGCCGGTGGCGAAGAAGTCCATGGGCGCGAAGACCTCGATCGGCGGCCGCAAGTGGGCGGCCCGGCGGCTGGACGCGGACGGGGTGGCCGAGGCCGAGGTGGTCGGCAGCGGCCCCGTCCCCGAGGCCCTGGCGGAGCGTACGCTGCTGGTCGAGCTGGTGCGCGGCGGCCGGGTCGTGGCCCGGGAGCCGCTGGACGCGGCGCGCGACCGCCACGCGGCGGCGCGGGCGGGGCTGCCCCTGTCCGCGACGCAGCTGTCGCAGGGCGACCCGGTGCTGCCGACGGAGTACTCACAGGCCTGAGGGGTACGTCCCTGACGACCACCCTGACGACCATGGCGATCGGACGGATCGGACTGATCGCACACCCGCTGTTCCCACTGTTGTGACCACCTCTGTTGTGACCACCTCGGCCGAGCCGGAAGGCGTGCGTGATGCACCGGGCACTGATCGTCGTCGACATCCAGAACGACTTCTGCGAGGGCGGAAGCCTCGCGGTGACGGGCGGCGCGGACATCGCCGCCGCCATCACCGACTACATCGGGGAGGCGGCGCCCGGCTACCGGCACATCGTGGCCAGCCGCGATCGCCATATCGACCCGGGTGATCACTTCTCCGACCACCCGGATTACGAGCGCAGCTGGCCGCCGCACTGTGTCGCGGGCACGGAGGGGGTCGGGTTCCACCCCAATTTCGCGCCCGCGGTGGCCTCGGGCGCGATCGACGCGGTCTTCGACAAGGGCGCGCACGCCGCGGCGTACAGCGGCTTCGAGGGCGTCGACGAGCACGGCACGACGCTGGCGGCGTGGCTGCGGGAGCGGGGCGTGACGGAGGTGGACGTGGCCGGGATCGCCACCGACCACTGTGTGCGGGCCACGGCGCTGGACGCGCGGCGTGAGGGGTTCGTGACGCACGTACTGCTGGGGCTGACGGTGGGGGTGGCCCCCGCCACCACCGAGCGCGCCCTGGAGGAGCTGCGGGACGCGGGCGTGCAGCTGAGCGGGCAGCCGGTGGCCTGAGAGGCGCTCCGGGCCCGGGTCCGGCCGCGTAGCCCGGGTCCGGCCGCGTCGGTCACGACCGGGCCCGGGGAGGCCTCAGACGCCCGTCAGGCGGTCGCCGCGGGGCGCAGGAGGGCGGCGATGCCGTGCCACAGCTCGCCGCCGATATCGGGGGACGTGCGCCAGATCAGGCCGTCGGGGTGGTGGAGCACCGCCGTCACCTCGTCGGGTGTCGGTGGCGCGCTGTTGCCGCGTAGATACACGGCGCGAAGCCCCAGGTTGCGCAGCCTGGTCAGGGCGCGCGCCCGGTTCGCGGCGTGGACCAGGACGCGGACGCCGCCCTCGCCCAGCGGGCGGGGCAGGGTCAGTGCCACCACCACACTGCCGCCCGGCAGCTTGGTGAATCCTCCGTCGGCCATATGGTTCATGTCCCCCGTGAGACGTCGTGTCAATAAGAAGGTCTAGGTGCATCTAAACGCGAACGGCCGCCGCCCGCTAGTGGGTGACGGCCGTCACGGCGTTGACCTGGGATTATGACGAGGGGCCGACCTGGACGGTCATCGTCTGGCCGTCCGGGCGCTCCCGGAGGATCGAGATCCGGGTGCTGGTGTCAGCAACCTGGACCCCGGCGGTGGGGTTGGTTTTGTCCCAGTAGGTTCCCTTATGGTCGTCGAAGACCGGGGTGCCCCACTTGCCCTTGATCTTCGCGGCCTTCCCGTCCTTGTGGAGGGTGAAGCCGTCGGTCCGGTACCAGCTGAAGGTCGAGTCGTACGCCTGGATGCGGTTGCGCATCAGCGTGCCGTCCGCCCACTTCTCCGGGGTGGCGTGCGCGTCGACCGGGAGGATCTGGCCGGAGCCGGGGTGGACGCCGGTGTTGTTGTCCGGCTGCGAGGTGTCCCACTGCCAGATCAGCAGACCGTTCTGGTACGGGAAGTGCTCGACCCAGGCGGGCCGGGTGGAGGCCCAGCCGAAGTTGTACGGGCCGGTCTTGAGGGTCTTGTCGTAGCTCACGTACTGGCGGTTCTCGGCGAGGTAGTACTGCGGGTAGTCCTTGGTGAAGGACGCGCCGACGCGCGAGAAGCCGTCCGCCGTCCAGCCGTTGTCGTCACCCTCGGCGCCGTCGGTGACGACGGGCTTGCCGTCCGCGGTCAGGGAGATGGCGTCGGCGGTGAAGCCCTTCTGCGCGACCCCGCCGTCCGTCTGGTAGCGGAAGCGGAGGTCGATCTTCTTGCCCGCGTAGGCGTCCAGCGGGAAGGACAGCTTCCGGTACGCCCCGGAGGTGCCGGTCAGCGCGGGCTTGTCACCGGGGTCGCGCGGGATGGCCTTGCCGTCCGCGGTGCCGTCGACCGGCGTCCAGTTGGCGCCGCCGTCCGTGGAGACCTCGGTATAGAGGTAGTCGAAGTTCTCCTCGATGTCCCACCAGCCCTGGAGGTCCAGGTTCGCCTTGGCGGCGCCGGTGAGGTCGACGGACCGGGTGAGGGTGTTCTTCAGGTCGTCGCCCATCCCGGACCACCACTGCTTGGCTCCCTCGGCGGGTGCGGTGATCTCGGTGGTGACGGCCTTGTCGGGGAGGTTGACGACCAGGGCCTGCTTGTCCTTGGTGTTGTACTCGGCGACCCCGAGGGTGTGCCGGGACTTCGTACCGGCCTTCGCGGTGCCGTAGTCGAGCCAGCCGAGCTGGAGCTTGTCCCAGGCGGACATGTCGCCCGGAAGGTCCCCGATGGCGTCCTCGCCGGTGCCCAGCCAGGAGCCCGCGGACATCAGCGACCAGTAGGCGACGGAGGATTCGCCCTTGCCCGTGGTGTCGTACTCGTCGGGCAGGCCGAGGTCGTGGCCGTACTCATGCGCGTAGACGCCGAGCCCGCCGTTCTCCGGCTGCATCGTGTAGTCGCCGACCCAGATGCCGGTGTCGCCGATCTCGGCGCCGCCCGCCTTGTTGGCGCCGGGGCCGGTGCTGCCCGCGTCGGTGCCGTACGCGTACCAGCGGTGCGCCCAGATCGCGTTCTCGCCCTGGGCGCCGCCGCCCGCGGACTCGTCCTCACCGGCGTGCACGATCTGGAAGTGGTCGATGTAGCCGTCGGGCTCGTTGAAGTTGCCGTCGCCGTCGAAGTCGTAGCGGTCCCACTGGTCGTACTGGGCCAGGTCCGCCTTGATCTGGGCGTCGGTGCGGCCGGCCGCCTTCTGGGCCTTGGCCCACTGGTTGACGCCGTCGCGTATCAGGTCCCAGGCGTTGGCGCAGTTGGTGTCGCCGCAGTAGTTGGAGCCGTAACGGGCCTCGTTCCAGTCGACCTTGACCCAGTCGGAGACCTCGCCGTCGACCGAGTAGCGGCCCGAGGACTGCTTCTCGTAGTACTTCTTCAGGGACTCCTTGCCCTTGGCCTCCGAGAAGTACAGGTCCTGGAAGTGCTTGCGGTTGTAGTCCTTCTGCCAGGCGGTGCTGTTGTCGGTCGCGCGGTCCGGCTCGGCGATCGTGTTGTGCGCCGGGCCCGCGTCGCCGCCGTACTTCTTCACCGGCGGCTGGGGGCCGTCGGCGCCGTCCGGGTCGTACATCGTGGTGTCGTCGACCTTGTCGCCGAACTCGACGAGCACGGTGAAGATCTTGTCGGTCTTCTCCCGGGCCAGCTCGACGTACTTGCCCTTGCCGAGCTTCACCACCTGCGACCCGCCGCGCCGGGTGGTCTCCTTGTCCCCGGATATGACCTGGCGCAGCGCGTCCTGCCGCTGCGCCTCCTGCCGCTTGCTGAACGGGCCCGCCAGATCGTGCTCGACGTCCGTCTTCGCGGGCGCCGGGTCATGGCGTTCGACACGCGTAGACGGCGCGTCCGCCTGGGCGACACCCGTTGCCAGAGTGGCCGCGCCGAGCGCTGCCACCACCGTGGCCACCGCGGCCGATCTGAGCGCCCTCCGTTGGCTGTTCACTTGTTCCTCCCCTTCCACACACCGGTGCCGCACATTTGACCGGAGAGGCAAGCGAAAAGACAGTCCTTGACTTGGGCTTGAGGGATCGTTACGTTTCCCGGTCCGCCGTGTACCGGTTACCGGACACCGGCGAGCGTGCCGCTCAGCCGGGGTGCGACACGTGGGAGCACGCCGGTGATTCCGTGCGCCCCCCGTGCACCGCACCCGTGGGTGAGGTCACGCTTAGCTCCGTTCCCCATCGGGCATCCAGGACCGTAGAGTCTTTTTCGACGGCGCACATCAGCCCGACTCATACCCCCGCATATCGATGCCCCCTGAGGACGGTTCCGCCATGCCGCGTCCGACTTCTGCCCAGCTCGCCTACGGTTCGGCCACCGTCGTCCTGTCGACACTGGCCATGCTGCTGCTGTCCGAAACCCGCTCGGGTGTCGGGGTGGGCATGGTGACCGTGGCCGGTCTCGCGCTCGGGCTGCTGGTAGCCCTCACCGTGCCGGTGTCCCGACCGTCCCGTACGGGCCGTACCGGCCGTACGGTGCGCAGCAACCGCCCGCTGGCCGGAGCCGCGGTGGCCGAGCGGCAGCGGGAGCACTCACTGCACGGCTGACACCACGACGGTCCGCGCCGCCTTGTCGTGCAGGCAGCGGCGGTACGGCTTGTCCCACAGCTGCCACACCACGTTCAGCACCCAGAACAGGGTGCCGACGAGGATCGGGATCAGCAGGCCCGGCAGCGTGTAGACCGCTGCGCGCACCCAGCCCTGGCGGCCCGGAATGTTCCCGTCCGAGAGCACGGCCACGCGGATGCGCATCGCCTTCTTGCCGAGCGTCTGACCGCTGCGGGCCAGCATCGTGCCCTCGTAGCCGAAATAGACCGCCATGGTGATGGTCAGCGCGGACATCACCTTGCCCAGGTCCTGCTCGCCCGGGTGCTCCATGCCGTACTGGAGCGCACCCGTCATGCCGAGCGCCACCGTCCAGATGACGCCGAGCACGAGGCCGTCGATCAGCCGGGCCACGAAGCGCTGGCCGGGCGTGGCCAGCGGGGGCATCCCGGCGAGGTCGGGGTACGGGGGCGACGACAGCTGGTCGGGGCTCATGACCCCGATTACATCAGCAGCCGCTCCGGCCGCTCCCGGCGGGCCGAGGGCTCAATGTTCGGTCGATACGACGACCGTCTTGGCCGCCTTGTCGTGCAGGCACTGCCTATACGGCCGGTCCCAGGTGCACCACAAGACGTTGACCAGCCAGAAGAGGGCACCGCAGCAGGGCACGATCTCGGGCAACGCGTAGACGGCGGCCCGCACCCAGCCGGGCCCGCCCGCCGGGGTCTCGCCGGTCTCCAGGATGGCCACCCGGATCTTCATGGCCTTCTTGCCGAGGGTCTGACCGTAGTGGGTCAGCATCAGCCCTTCGTAGACGAAGTACGCCAGCACATAGGCGAGCGTGAACACGGACGAGCGGGCGTCGCCGCCGTCGCCCATCGGGTAGTAGGTGCCCAGGATCAGGGCCATGATCAGGCCGACGGGGATGCCGATGATCAGCCCGTCGATGATCCGGGCGACGAGGCGGCGGCCGAGGTGGGCCAGCGGGGGCATGCCCGCGAGCGGATCGGCGCCGCCGCCGTGGTCGCCGTAGGGGGAGCCGTTCGCCCGGGGCGGCGGCTGCTTGGCGAACGCGTCCCGGTCCCGGGGCTCGTCCCCGGGTGGCGGCGGCTGATCGGTGCTCATGGCCCGAGTCGACCGCCGATCGCGGCCGACCGCATCCGGCACGCCCCGTTCGGGCGATGCGGATGGTCCATCCGACTGGATGAACCATCCCCGCCGTCAGTCCGCCGTCAGTCCGCCGTCAGTCCGCCGTGGCGACGAACGTGCGGGCCGCCTTGTCGTGCCAGCACTGCCGCCAGGGGCGGTCGAACAGGCACCAGAGCACGTTGACCACGCCGACCACCAGGACCCCCAGCACCCCGTACACCAGCCAGCGGCGCAGCGCGGCGCCGAACGTCGGGGTGTCGTGCCCCTCGATGTCCAGGACCCGCACCCCGCACAGCTTCTTGCCGAGCGTACGGCCCCACAGGGACACCGGCAGCGCCTCCAGGAGGACCCCGCCGAGCAGCAGCACGCCCAGCACGATGGCGAGATAGCCGCTCGTGGTGCCGTCGAGCAGATAGACGGTCACGGTCTCGCCGGACTGCTTGGCCGTCTCCACCTTCTCGTCGATGTGGTCGGCGGCCTTCCCCCACAGCGGGAACCCGACCGCCCCGGTGATGGCGAGCAGCACGACCATGTCGATCAGCCGGGCGGCGAGGCGGCGGCCGAGCCCGGCGGGCCGCCCCTCGGTCTGGGCGGCCTGGAGGAACGGGTTGTCGACCGGCGGCTTCCAGGGGATGACGCCCTCGGGCGGGCCCTGCTGGGGGGCCGAGTACTGGGGGGCCTGAGGCTGCTGGTGCTGTTGCGGCTGGGGCGGCTGCTGGGCGAGGTGGTGCACCTGCTGCTGCCAGCCGCCTCCGGGGTTGCCGTGGGACGGCTGGGCCGGGATGCCGCCGTAGGGCTGCTGCGGGGCTTGCTGCTGGGGCGGTTGTTGCTGCTGTTGCTGATGAGGCTGCGGGGGCTGTTGCTGCTGCGGCGGCTGATGGGGCTGTTGCTGGTGCTGGGGCCGGGGCGACTGCTGGGGGCCTTGCGGGGCGTCGCGGTCGAGCGTACGGAACGTCATCGTGCCCTCGTCGCGGCCGGTCGGCCGCAGCGCGCGGATCGCCATCGTGCCGTCCGCCGCACCCGCCTCGGCCGAGGGCAGCTCCGGTACGGCGGGGAGGGCGTGGGTGGCGCGATCCGTACCGCCCGCACCGCCCGTGGCGTCGCCGCGCATGGTCAGCGTGCCCTGGTCGCGACCGCCTTCACCACGGCCGCTTCCGTCGCCACCGCCCTCACGGTCCGGCGCGCCGCGCGGGTCGGGCACTCCTGCCCGTGGGTCCTCCGGCGCCGAACCCCAGGAGATCCGGCGGTCCTGCTCACCGCCGAACCCGGCCTGGTGGGACGCGTCGGCCTGCCAGGCGGCCCCGGCACCGGGGCGGGTGCCGTGCAGCCGCTGCGGATCGTCCCAGTCCACCGAGGCGGCCGGGGCGGCCGGGGCGGCCGTCCCGCCGGGCGGCACCGGTTCGGTGCCCATGACGGCGCCGGGGCCGGGGTCCCGCACATCCATCTCCGCGCGCCGCCGCACCTCGGGCAGGGCGCCGCCGGGCTCCGGGTCCTCGTCGAGGAACATCGGGCCGGTCTCGTCCGGCACCGGGCTGGTGACCTGGGTGTGGGTGACTCCGGGCGGCGGGGCGGGCATGGCCTCGCCCTCGGCCGGGGCGGGCCGACTGGTGCCGGGCACCCATGCCGCTCCGTTCCAATACCGGATGTAGTGGGGAATGGACGGATCAGGATAGAAACCAGGAATGGAGCTGCCGTCAGCCGATCCTGAGGAAGGGGCGCTCATGATCTCCGATGTCCCGTATCTGTGCTCGCCGTGCTGCTGTGCTGCGCTGCGCCTGTGCGGTGCCTCGCGGTGGGGGCGGTAGGAAGTCTGCCGTAAAGGTGCCGCAGTGCAACCTGGAGCGCGCTGTCAAGGTGTATCAGACCTGCTCGCCGCTCGTACCCTCCCTCCCGCTGCGCCAATCGCCGGTGCGCGGGGGAGAACTCCCGCCTGGGTTCGCCCGGCCTAGGTCCAGCAGACCTACTTTGGCACCGCCCAACGGCTTTTTGGCGGCCAATACTGGAACCCATGGACCGCAACACAGAGCTCAGTGAGTTCCTGCGGAGCCGCAGGGCACGGCTGAGCCCTGAGGACGCGGGAGTAAGTGCCAGCAACCCCAGCCCGCGCCGGGTGCCGGGGCTGCGCCGTGAGGAACTGGCGCAGCTCGCCGGGGTGAGCACGGACTACTACGCCCGGCTGGAGCAGGGGCGCCACCTCAATGTGTCGGAGGCGGTCCTGGACGCCGTGGCCCGCGCGCTGCGGCTGAACGACACCGAGCGCGCGTACCTCTTCGAACTGGCCCGGCCGCGCCCGCGCCGCGCGGTGCGCCGCCGCCCGCCCCGCCCCCAGCGGGTGCGGCCGGGGGTGCACAACATGCTGGGGATGCTGGACGGGGTCTCACCGGCGTTCGTACTGGGCCGCCGGAGCGATGTCCTGGCCACCAACCGGCTGGCCCGGGCACTGATCATCGACTTCGACGCGCTTCCGTACCACGAGCGGAACATGGCCCGCTTCATGTTCCTCGACGAGGCGGCCCGTGAGCTGTGGCCGGAGTGGGAGACGGTGGCGGCGGAAACGGTGGCCACCCTCCGGATGGAGGCCGGGCGCCATCCCGACGATCCTCGGCTGACCGAGCTGGTGGGCGAGCTGACCATCAAGAGCGCGGACTTCCGCAGATGGTGGGCGGACCACAACGTGCGGGAGAAGACACACGGCTTCAAGCTCTACCGGCACCCCGTGGTGGGCGACATGACGCTCGCCTACGAGATGGTGCACTTCCCCGGCGATGCCGACCAGGCGATGTGCATCTACACGGTGGAGCCGGGGTCCCCGTCGGAGGAGGCGCTGCGGCTGCTGGCGAGCTGGACGGCGAGCCCGTCGGGCGAGCGGCCGACCACCTCGCCGCAGTCCGCCGAGCCCACCGATTCCGCCGAGTCCGCCCGTTATCCCCGTTCCCCGCGTTCTTCCTGAGCGTATCCGTCCCTCTTCCGCCCCTCTTTCGTCCCCCTACGCCCGTTCACCGCACATTCCTGCCCTTTTCCCCTTTCGTTCGACCTTCCACACAAGGAGAGCACCACCATGACGACCAGCGCCATCGCCTACGCCGCCCCCGCTCCGAAGGCTCCGCTGGAGAAGACCACCGTCGAGCGCCGCGCGCTGCGCGAGCACGACATCCTCATAGAGATCGCCTACGCCGGGATCTGCCATTCCGACATCCACCAGGCCCGGGAGGAGTGGGGCAGCGCCCACTTCCCGATGGTGCCCGGTCATGAGATCGCCGGTGTCGTCAGCGCGACGGGTCCCGGTGTGACCAGGTACTCCGTGGGCGACCGGGTCGGCGTGGGCTGCTTCGTCGACTCCTGCCGGGAGTGCGAGAACTGCCTGGCCGGTGAGGAGCAGTTCTGCCTCAAGGGCGAGGTGGCGACGTACAACGGCGAGGAGTACGACGGCGCCCCCACGCACGGCGGCTACAGCACCCACATCGTCGTCGACGAGAACTACGCGCTCCGCATCCCCGAGGGGCTTTCGCTGGACGTCGCGGCCCCGCTGCTGTGCGCGGGCATCACCCTCTACTCCCCGCTGGCCCACTGGAAGGCCGGTCCCGGCAAGAAGGTCGCGATCGTGGGCCTGGGCGGCCTCGGCCACATGGGCGTCAAGATCGCCCACGCGATGGGCGCCGAGGTGACCGTGCTGAGCCAGACGCTCCGCAAGAAGGACGACGGGCTGCGGCTGGGGGCCGACCACTTCTACGCGACCGGCGACGAGGCCACCTTCGCCGAGCTGGCCGGTTCGTTCGACTTGATCGTCAACACGACGTCGGCGAACCTTCCGCTGGACGCCTATCTGTCGCTGCTGAAGCGGGACGGCACGCTCGTGCACGTGGGCGCGCCGGAGAACCCCAGCGCCTTCAGCCAGTTCTCGCTGATCATGGGCCGCAAGACGATGGCGGGCTCGAAGATCGGCGGCATCCGGGAGACGCAGGAGATGCTGGACTTCTGCGCCGAGCACGGCCTCGGTTCGGAGATCGAGGTGATCAACGGTGACCAGATCAACGAGGCATACGACCGCGTCGTGAGCAGCGATGTGCGGTACCGCTTCGTGATCGACATCGCCTCTCTGAAGGCGTAACGGCTGAAGGCGTAACGGCCGACCGGAAGGGGGCGTGGCGCGGGCCGCGCCCCCTTCGGCAGGTCAGAAGGTTCAGAAGGTCAGAAGGCCAGAAGGTTCAGAAGGTCAGAACAGCTTGCCCGGGTTGAGCAGGCCCAGGGGGTCGAAGACCTGCTTGACGCCCCGCTGCAACTCCACCCCCACCGGTCCCAGTTCGCGCGCGAGCCACTCCCGCTTCAGCACGCCCACCCCGTGCTCCCCCGTGATCGTGCCGCCCAGCTCCAGCCCCAGCGCCATGATCTCGTCGAACGACTCACGTGCCCGCCGCGACTCGTCCGCGTCCGCCGGGTCGAAGCAGACCGTCGGATGGGTGTTGCCGTCGCCCGCGTGGGCCACGACGCCGATGGTGAGGGCGTACTTCTCGGCGATGGCCGCCGTGCCGTCGATCATCTCGGCGAGGCGGGAGCGCGGTACGCAGACGTCGTCGATCATCGTGACGCCCTTGACCGCCTCCAGCGCGGTCAGCGTCATACGGCGGGCCTGGAGCAGCAGGTCGGACTCGGCCGCGTCCTCCGCCGGGACCACCTCGGTCGCCCCGGCGGCCGTGCACAGCTCGCCCACGGCGGCCAGGTCGGACGCCGGGTCCGGGGTGTCGAAGGCGGCCATCAGCAGGGCCTCGGTGGACTCGGGGAGCCCCATGCCGCCCAGGGCGTTGACGGCGCGCACGCTCGTACGGTCCATCAGCTCCAGCAGCGAGGGCACATGGCCGCGCTCCATGATGCGGCAGATCGCGTCGCAGGCGGCCGCGGTGGAGGGGAACTCGGCGGCCAGGACGAGCTGTTCGGGCGGGGCGGGCTTGAGCGCGAGGACGGCCCGTACGACGATGCCGAGGCTCCCCTCGGAGCCGACGAGGAGGCGGGTCAGGTCGTAGCCCGCGACGCCCTTCGCGGTGCGGCGGCCGGTGGACAGCAGCCGTCCGTCGGCGAGGACGACGTCCAGGCCGAGGACGTACTCGGCGGTCACGCCGTACTTGACGCAGCACAGCCCGCCCGACGCCGTGCCGATGTTGCCGCCGATGGTGCACTGCTCCCAGCTGCTGGGGTCCGGCGGGTAGTACAGCCCCTTCTCCAGCACCGCGCGCGACAGCGTGGCGTTCACCACGCCCGGTTCGACGACCGCGATCCGGTCGACCGGGTTGATCTCCAGGATGCGGTCCATCTTGACCAGGGACAGCACGATGCAGCCGTCGGACGCGTTGGCCGCGCCCGACAGGCCGGTGCGCGCGCCCTGCGGAACGATGGGGACGCGCAGCGCCGTGGCCGTACGGCACACGTGCTGCACCTGCTCGACGGTGCGCGGGAGGACGACCACGGCGGGCACGCCCGCGTCGCAGAAGCTCGCCATGTCGTTTCCGTACGCCGCCGTGACATCGGGGTCGGTCAGCACTGCCTCCTCGGGGAGGCCTTCCCGCAGCGACTCGATGAGGTCGGTCATACCTCCAGGCTCGCACTCGGCGCGGCGCCAGGGAAGATCGGCGCGGCGAGCGGGTTACTGCGGCTTGTAGTAGACGCTCAGCTTGCGGGGGCTCTCCAGGCTGGAGGCGAAGCCCATGCACAGCCTGCGCGGGCTGGTGAGTTGGACGGCCATGCCCTCGGGCTCGCGGTAGTCGAGCGAGTACCCGGCCTCGGTGCGGGAGCGCTGGACCAGCTCGCCGGTGCGCAGATCGACGCAGGAGACATACGCGTTGCCGTGGCCGGAGGGCGGGTTGGAACCGTTCTCGGCGGAGTACGCGGTGCCGGTGAGCTGGTACACGTAGTCGCCGAGCACCGTGAAGCCCTGGAAGACCTCGCCGTCCTCGATTCCGGCCTGGGGTATGTCGTCGTACACGGCGGAGTAGTCGCCGGCCGTGACCCCGGCCAGGCTCATCAGCCGGTAGCGGGCCTCGCCGCCCTGGCGGTAGCGCAGCAGCAGCCGCTTGTTGAGCATGTCGACGGCGGGCTGGTTGCTGGTCGAACCGGCCACCGGGCGGTGGGTGGCCAGACCGGACGCGCCGCTGTCGAGGACGGCCCCGTCCTGATACGCGAAGCGGCTGATGGCGCGCCCGTAACCGGAGTCGGGGTTGGCGTCCGACTCGGTCCACAGATACGCGGTGGCACCGGCGGGCTCACAGCCGATGGAGACGCCGTGGCCGAAGCCCCTGACGTACATGTAGCCCAGCTCGCTGCCGGTGAGGGACAGCCGGGTGACGCACATGTCGCCGCGCGCGGCCCGGTCGGCGCCGGAGACGGCGGCGGATTCGCCGCTGAGCCGGATGCCGCCCTGCATCAGCTGGATCGTGTAGAGGTGGCCGTTGACGTCGTCGAATGCGAAGGACTGCAGCACGGTCGCGTTGTGCGGTGCCTTTTCGCGGATCAGCTGCGTGGAGGCCACGGAGAGGTCGAACCGGCCGCCTGCGGCCGCGGCCCCGGCTTCAGCGGCCGCCGCTTCCGCGGCCTCGGCTTCGGTGGGCCGCACCGCGAACGCCCCGAGCGCGCCCGCCGCGGCCGCGCCTCCGGCCAGCGCGAACTTGCGCCTCGTCAAGCGACCCGTAGCGTACTTTTCCGTCTGCATGCGAACTCAACAACTCCCAAGAGAACACACCGTGTTGGGGTGAACAGGAAACGCCGAGAGTGTAGACGGTGCGATTCTCCAACCGAGCTGGTGTTCCATTTTTCTGGCATGAGCGGCGCATTGTGTGCTGTATCACTCCCTTTCTTCCCAGTTGGGTAACCCGAATGTCGTACGGCGGGCGAATATGGGATCGCCGACGTGACGTACCGGTCCGCGACAGCGTCTCCCTCAAGAGGCAGCCTCACGTCTACGCGAAAGATCCCCGTATGTCAGTCGCACCGCCCGAGCCGCGCCGCTCCGCGCCCCGCCGCCCCGCGTGGTCCTCCTCCGCACCGCCGGAGCGGCCCCCGTCCCCTCGGCGGTTCACGCGGCTCGTCCGGCTGCCCGCCCGGCTGCGCGACCGGCTGGACCCGGGCGACCGCGAGGTGCTGTGGCTGTATCTGCTGACCCGAATATCCATAGGGATCACGGCCTACTGCGTCCGCTGGATGTTCCCCGGCGACGGCGGCACGCACGAGCCCACCGCCCTCCTCGAACCGTTCGCCCGATGGGACTGGGGGCATTACCTCCACATAGCGCGCGACGGCTACTTCCCCGGTGAGAGCGGCCCATGGGACAAGAAATGGGACAGCCGGGAAGCGTTCTTCCCCGGCTTCCCGCTGCTGCTGCGCGCCCTGCACACCGTCGTCCCGAGCTGGACCGCGGCCGGGCTGCTGATCTCCTTCGCCGCCGGGGCCGTCGGCGTCCTGGCGCTGGCCCGGATCGCCCGGCTGTATCTGCCCGGCACGGACGGCGACCGGCGCACCGTCCTGTTCTTCCTGCTCTCCCCGTGCGCGATCTTCCTGGCCGTCGGCTACACCGAGGCGCTCTTCCTCGCGTTCGCGCTGCCCGGCTGGCTCGCCGCCCAGCGGCACCGCTGGGCCGCCGCCGCGCTGCTGACCGCGCTGGCCACCACCGTGCGGATCAGCGGCCTGTTCGTCGCGGCCGCCATCGCCGTCCACTTCATCCTCACCGCCGCCCGCGCCCGCGGGCACTGGCGGTCGCTGCCCTGGCTGGCGCTGCCCGCGGTGCCCGCGGCCTTATTCGCCTGGTACCTGCACGCGCACACCGGCGACTGGATGGCCTGGAAGCACGCCCAGGAACGCGGCTGGTCGCGCACCTTCCGCTCGCCCTGGGAGGGCTGGTCCCACACCTGGGACGCGGCCTTCGAGAGGACGCAGTCCACCGGGTTCGCCGCGATGTTCCAGGCCGAGCTGGTGGCCATGGTCCTCGGGCTCGTCCTGCTCGGCGTGCTGCTGTGGCGGCGCCGCTGGGCCGAGGCCGTCTACATCGGTCTCACGCTGTGGGCGCTGGGCACCTCGTACTGGTTCATGTCCATCCCCCGCTCCACCCTGCTGTGGTGGCCCCTGTGGATCGGCCTGGCGGGGTGGAGCCTGCGTCGGCCGCAGGTCAGGACGGTCTACCTCTGCCTTGTGGCACCCGTGAGCACCGTCCTCACCCTCACCTTCCTGTCAGGACGGTGGGCGGGATGATCAGAGGTTGCCGCGCTTTTCCTGCTCGCGCTCGATCGCCTCGAACAGCGCCTTGAAGTTCCCCTTGCCGAACCCCATCGAGCCGTGCCGCTCGATCATCTCGAAGAAGACCGTCGGCCGGTCCTGGACCGGCTTGGTGAAGATCTGCAGCAGGTACCCGTCCTCGTCCCGGTCCGCCAGGATCTTCAGCTCGCGCAGGGTCTCGATCGGCACGCGGGTGTCGCCGGCCCACTCCCCCAGGGTCTCGTAGTACGAGTCGGGCGTGTCCAGGAACTGGACGCCCGCCGCGCGCATCGCGCGGACCGTCGCGACGATGTCGTTCGTGGCGAGGGCGATGTGCTGGACGCCGGGGCCGCCGTAGAACTCCAGATACTCGTCGATCTGCGACTTCTTCTTCCCCATCGCCGGTTCGTTCAGGGGGAACTTGACCTTCCGGGTGCCGTCCGCGACGACCTTCGACATCAGGGCGGAGTACTCGGTGGCGATGTCGTCGCCGACGAACTCCTTCATGTTGGTGAAGCCCATGACCCGGTTGTAGAAGGCCACCCACTCGTCCATGCGGCCCAGCTCGACATTGCCGACGCAGTGGTCGATCGCCTGGAACAGCCGCTTCTCGGGTCCCTGGACGATCGGGGCGGCGGCGACGTACCCCGGCAGGTACGGGCCGTCGTAGCCGGAGCGCTCGACGAAGGTGTGGCGGGTGTCGCCGTACGTACGGATCGAGGCGAGCACCACCGTCCCGTGCTCGTCCTTGACGTCGTGCGGCTCCTCGATCCCGGTGGCGCCGTGCTCGACGGCGTACGCGTACGCGGCCCGCGCGTCCGGGACCTCGACGGCGAGGTCGATCACACCGTCGCCGTGCTCGGCCACATGATCGGCGAGGAAGTGCCCCCAGGGGCCGGACGGCTTGATGACGGACGTGAACACGAAGCGGGCGCCGCCCGAGACGAGGACGTAACTGGCGGTCTCCCGGCTGCCGTTCTCCGGTCCGGAGTAGGCGACGAGCTTCATGCCGAAGGCGGTGGCGTAGAAGTGGGCGGCCTGCTTGGCGTTGCCGACGGCGAAGACGACCGCATCCATGCCCTTCACCGGGAAGGGGTCTGCCTGCCGCGCGGTGGTCGGGGTGGGGTTCAGGATCTCAGTCATACCGGCAGCGTCTCTCCGTGACTCAGGGTGCGCAACAGTTGGCGAAATCGCTGCACAGGCTGCATAGCGCTGCTGCGGTGCGGGGCAGCATTCTGTACAGAGTGACCACCCTCACAGACCACCACTCACAGACCGCCCAGGAGGCCCCATGGGAATCGACGCGCTCGACGCCCGCCTGATCGAGCTCCTCGCCCGGGAGCCCCGCATCGGCGTCCTGGAGGCCTCCCGCCGCCTCGGCGTCGCCCGCGGCACGGCCCAGGCGCGGCTGGACCGGCTGCGCACCCAGGGCGTGATCCGCGGCTTCGGCCCGGACGTGGACCCGGCGGCGCTGGGCTACCCGGTCACCGCCTTCGCGACCCTGGAGATCAAACAGGGCCAGGGCCCGGACGTACGGACCCATCTGGCCAGTGTCCCCGAGGTGCTGGAGCTGCATACCACCACCGGCGAGGGCGACATGCTCTGCCGCCTGGTCGCCCGCTCGAACGCCGACCTCCAACGGGTGATCGACCGCGTCGTCGGCATCGAGGGCATCCTGCGCGCCTCGACCGCGATCGTGATGGAAAACCCGGTCCCGCTCCGGATCATCCCCTTGGTGCGGCAGGCAGCCGAGGACTGAGGCGACCGACGCAAGGGCGTGCAAAGAACCCGTTGCAAAGGAGTCTTTGCACCCTTACGCTGCTCCCCATGACCCAGGGCGACGACAAGGCTCAGAGCGACGAAGTACGGGTACTGGACCCCCGCTCCCTGCGCGGACTCGCCCACCCGCTGCGCCTGCGGCTGCTCGGCGCGCTGCGCGAGTACGGGCCCGCCACCGCCTCCCAACTGGCCGACCGGCTGGGCGAGTCCAGCGGTTCCACCAGCTACCACCTGCGACAGCTGGCCGCCTATGGCTTCGTCGCGGACGACCCGGAGCGCGGCAAGGGGCGCGAGCGGTGGTGGAAGGCGGCGCAGCGCGCGACGAGGGTGGGCACCGACGAGTTGCTGCTCCACACCGACCCGTCCGTGCGCGGCGCGATGAACACCCTGCTGCACGAGTGGGCGACCGTTCACGGCCAGGAGCTGTCCACCTGGCTCGGCACCATGCACGAATGGCCCGCGGAGTGGCGCACGAACTCGGACATCAGCGACTTCACCCTGCGTCTGACGCCCGAGCTCGCGCGGGAAATGATCGACAAAGTGCACGAAGTGATCAACGGCTACCGCGAGCAGGAGCTGGACCGGGACACCGAGCACTCCGCCCGGTACCGCGTCCAGCTGCACGGCTTCCCGCGCGACGAAGACTGACCCGACCCCTGGGGGAGAGCGTATGTACGGCGACCACGTCCACCACTTACTGCACCACCTGCGCGCCGAGCAGCTACGGCGCGAGGCCCCGCGCGGGCCGCGGCGCATGGACCCCCTGCGGACCCGGCTCGGCTGGCGGCTCGTCGAGGTCGGGCTGCGGCTGACGACACCGCGCGCGCCCCGGCTGCCGCGCTTCGACTAGCGTCGATCCTCGACTGGCAACCGGCCTGACGCCCACGCGCGCTCGGCCGGGAACGACCCCGGCCGAGCGTGTGCTGTGTGTGCTCAGACGGTGCCGAGGTCTCCGGCCTTGACGCTCGCCACGAACGACGAGAACGCCCCGGCCGGGAAGTCCAGCACCGGTCCACTCGGGTTCTTCGAGTCACGGACGGGAACCACACCGCGCGAAGCGACGAGGTTGGCAGCGACCTCGACACACTGGCCGCCGTTGCCGCTGTATGAGGACGTGAACCAACGCGGGGATTCGGTCGTCACAGGGTGCCCTTTCGCAACTGGCTGATCATGGCCACAGATGCGGCCTGGGAGAGCGCTTCCGCCTGTAGCTGATGGTAGGCCGTCAATATGGGCACCACGAAAGTGCTTTCTCGTTCGAGATGGCCTCGGTGCGCGGACTCGGCGTACGACATGAGTGAGCGGTCCGGCATCGTGAGCAGGGTGACGGGCAGACTGAATGGCCTGCGGGCCCCCATGGAGAACGGCGCGACCTGCAGCACAGTGTTCGGCAGCTCGGCGAACTCAAGCAAGCGCGCGAACTGAGCATCCATGACGGCAGTGGACCCCATCGGTCGGCGAATGCTCCCCTCGTCAAGTACCGCGAGGACCAGGGGGGACGGTGACCGCACAAGGGCAGCTTGCCGCTTCACCACCAGATCAACCCGTTCACTGGCTT
The DNA here is from genome assembly GCF_040629205.1 of Streptomyces sp. NPDC005962. Lineage (NCBI taxonomy): Bacteria > Bacillati > Actinomycetota > Actinomycetes > Kitasatosporales > Streptomycetaceae > Streptomyces > Streptomyces sp. NPDC005962. The sequence continues at coordinate 29,418 of NZ_JBEXVE010000046.1, forward strand.
GCTCAGGAGTGATCGCTTCCCGCCGCACTGCGTCCGCTTCCAGCGTCGCGGCATACTCCGGCGTCTGGAGCAGGCCGGGGATAACGCCTACTTCGTACAGCCGGATCTCTACGGCTCGCGCTTCATGGGCGACGTACTCCGGGAACCCTTCGATGAGCGCCGTGTGCCGCAGGGCCCGACTCTGGCGTTCGAGCCTGTCGCCGGTGCCGAACACCCGGTCAGCGTTTGCCGCGAAACGGCGAGTTGGGGGGCGGCGACCAGTTTCGACAGCGGAAATGTGCGTCCCCGAGCACCCCAAGCGTTCCGCCAGCTCGTCCTGCGTCCAGCCGCGCTCATCCCTCAGCCTGCGTAAACGTTGCCCGAACGCGGCAGCGAGTGATTTCTCGGGGTCCAGTTCCTTACGGTTCACCATCGCGACACCCAACTATCCAGCCAACCCGCGCAAGTTGAAGACACCCCAACTCTAGGCCACGCTGACTCCCCCTGGTAGCGAAATCGCTACAGAGAGGAGTGGACGTGGTCGTGAAACGGCAGGAACCCCCATCCGTCCCCGCCCTCGGCACGCTCTTGGTGGACGTCTTACAGGACCGGGTCGGTGAGTTCCGGGGCGAGTGGTTCGGGCTGTGGTACCTGCGGCCCGTGACGGGCGGGACGGAGTGGACCGTCGTCCCCGGGGACACCCGGCCCGCCAACCCCGAACAGCGCCTGCGCGCCGAGAACGCCCGCCGGAACGCGCGGAGCCGGGGTGAGCTGTTGTGACGGCGGGGCCCGGGGACTACTGGTGCCAGGCGCTCGCCGTGGGGCTGGTGTACGGCACCGATCGCGAGGTGCCGTACGTCCTCGGGACCTGCCGGACCGAATCTTCCGACTTCGCCCTGCGGTGGCTCCGCGTCGCGGCGCTGCACATCGCGGAGCGGCTCGATCCCGATCCGGCGCGCTCCACGTGGGTGCGCGGGACGATGCGGCTCGTGTCCGTCCCCGTCCCCGACGGTCCCGCCGAACTCCGCGTGTGGGCCGAGGAAATCAAGGAGCCCGGCGCACAGCGCGCCGCGCGGGCGCGGATCGAGGGCGGTGAGCCGCTGTCGGTCGTCGTCCCCGACATCGGCTGCCGGTACACGCTCTCCGTGTGGCCGCTCCGGGCGCCCGTATCCCCCAACTAAACGGCATGGCAGAAAGGCCGAACACCATGGACTGGGTGCGATTCGCGGAACGGCTCGCCGACGAGGTGACCGACCCGGACTCCCGATGGCTCGCCCCCGTGGCGCGGGTGCCCCGGCACGAACTGGTTCCCCGGTGGTGGGACCGCGACGAGGCGGGGCGGTGGGTGCTCCGCGACGGCCCGGACAACCCGGAGGTGTGGGCGGACGTCGCATACGCCGACCGTTCCCTGGTCACGAGAGTCGGCGCGCTCCACGCGGACCACGCCGAACCCGGGGAGCGGCCCGAAGGGCAGCCGACGTCGTCCGCCAGCGCGCCCGGCCTCGCCGTACGGATGCTGCGGCACGGTCGGCTCGGCGACGGGCTGTCCCTGCTGGACCTGGGCACCGGGGCGGGCGGGCTCACCGCGTACGCCTGTCTGCGGCTCGGGGACCGGCGGGTGACGAGCCTGGACGTGGACCCGTACGTCGTCAGCGCGGCGGCGGAACGGCTCGCGGCCATGGGCCACCACCCGACGATGCTCGTGGCGGACGCCACGCAGAGCGTGCCCGGCTCGTACGACCGCATCGTGTCCACGGTCGCGCTCACCCCCGGTCCGGGGCTGCGGGCGGTGGTCGGCGCGCTCGCACCCGGCGGGCGGATCGCGACGACCCTCGCCCGTACGTCCCTGATCGTCACCGGGTGGAAGCACCGCAACGGGGACGTGGTGGGGCACGTGCAGCGGGACATGGCGGGCTTCATGCCCACCCGGTCCGGCACCGGCTGCCCGCCCGCCCTCGCCGAGCTGTTCGCCCTCGCCCGCGAGACGGACGGCGAGGCGGTCGGCACCGGGCGCTATCCGGTGGTGGACGTGGCGAACGCCTGGGAGGTGCGGTCAGCGCTGGAGGTGACCACGCCGGGCGTCGAACCCGGCTACGGGACCGACGGGCGGACGAGAACGGCGTACCTGGTGCACCCCGACGGGTCCTGGGCCCGAGCCTCCGCCGAGGGCACCGGCCGCCCGACCGTCCACCAGAGCGGCCCGCAGCACCTCTGGGACGCCCTGGAGCGCGTCCGGGACCGGCTCAACGCCGACGGCGGGCTGCCGCTGCTCGGCGCGGGTGTCCGGATCACTCCGGACGGGGTGTGCCATCTGTTCCGCGGGCAGTGGCGCGCGTCAATGGGCGCGTGATGGATTCCCGAAGCGGCACCGTTCACGGGCTTCAGCAGTGCGGGACCGGGGCGCCCGACCGGATGTTGTTCAGGGCCTTCACGGCGCCGTCCAGGGTGGTGACGGGGATCAGCTGGAGCCCCTTGGGCAGCTCGACCTCGGCGTCCTTGCACTCGGCCTTGGGGACCAGGAAGACCGTCGCGCCGTCGCGCTTGGCGGCCTGGGTCTTGAGGGGGACGCCGCCCACCGCGCCGACGGTGCCGCGCGCGTCGATCGTGCCGGTGCCCGCGATGGTGCGGCCGCCGGTGAGGTCGCCGCCGCGGCCGTCGCCGTCCAGCTTGTCGACGATGCCGAGGGAGAACAGCAGTCCGGCGCTGGGGCCGCCCACGTCCGCGAGGCGCAGCTTGACCTTGACGTCGCCGGGCGACTTGTGGAGGTAGCCGAGGGCGGCGCTGGTGGCCGTGTTCTGGGACTCCCGCATCTCGTCGGCGTTGTGCCGCTCGATGTCCTTGGTCGTGTCGCCCACGTACACCGCCTCGCGCGGCAGCACGGCGCGGTGGGTGCTGAACCAGCCGCTGATCACGTCCCCCAGCCGGACGGTGGCCTCCGGGCCGGTCGCCGCGATCGTCGTCATCCGCAGCTGGCCCTTGGTCTTACGGGTATCGCTCCCCGAGATGGTGATCACCTGCTTGCCGTCGTTCGCGCCGAGGACGTTCACGGTGGTGCCCGGCTGGGCCACGGTGAACGGCAGGGGGGCGAGCGCGGCGACCGCGAGCAGGGCGATGACGAGCGCGGTACATACGGCGAGGATTCGGGCGCGGGGGGAGACGGCGCGGAGGGAGACGGCAGGCATGGGAACGAATTTAGTTGACCGGCGGGACGGATGACGCGCCGCCCTGGTCAGCGGCCGTCAGCGCGGTGCGTCCGTCGCCCCGGGGCCTACGTCTCAGGGCCTCCGTCACCGCAGCGCGTCCGCGACCTCCCGTGCCGCGTCCACCACCCGTGGGCCGACCCGCTCCGGGACCGCGTCGACCAGCATGACCACGCCCACGCTGCCCTCTATCCCGGTCACCCCGACCAGCGCGGCGGCCGCGCCGCTCGCGCCCGCCTCCAGCTCACCGTGGGTGAGCGCGTACCCGGGGTCGTCGGGGCGGCCCGCGCGGGCGGCGAGGATCGCGCGCCCGGCGGCGCCCCGGTCCAGCGGGTGGCGGAAGCCGGGCCGGTAGGCGACGTGGTAGTCGGTCCAGGTCGGCTCGACAACCGCGACGGCGAGCGCCTCGGTGCCGTCGACCAGGGTGAGGTGGGCGGTGGCGCCGATGTCCTCGGCGAGGGAGCGCAGCGCGGGCAGCGCCGCCTCCCGCACCAGCGGATGCACCTGGCGGCCGAGCTGCAGCACCCCGAGACCGACCCGCGCCCGGCCGCCGATGTCCCGGCGGACCAGGGAGTGCTGTTCGAGGGTGGCCAACAGCCGGTAGACCACGGTGCGGTTGACGCCGAGCTTGGTGGACAGCTCGGTCACGGTCAGCCCGTGGTCGGTCTCGGCGAGCAGTTTCAGGACGCGCAGTCCCCGGTCCAGCGTCTGGGAGGTCTCCGCGGTCACGACGCCCCCTCCTCGGTGATGAGTGGCGGCTCCCCGCGAAGGTGCTCCGCCGGTCGCGGTGGTTACGCACCGGCTGCACTCCGAGGCGACGCTGCCACGGGGCGTGTGCGTGCACGAACGGTAGCGAGCGGGTTCGCTCAGCGGAAGCCTTTGTCCAGAATCCGAGCAGATCCCTTGCACACCGCACACACAGCGGCATGCGCTGCCGCGATGTGCGCCCGCACACCGCCACCGTCGCGTGTCGGCACACCACTCTGGGTCAGCACACCACCGTGGGTCAGCACACCGTCGTGTGTCAGCACATCACCGTGGGTCAGCACACCACCGTGGGTCAGTGCACCACCGTGGGTCAGCACACCGCAGTGGGTCAGCACACCACCGTGGGTCAGCGCATCCGCGTGGCCCACTCCTGCACCTTCTTGATCCGCTCGCGGAGCTGCCCCGCCGTCGCCTCCGCGCTCGGCGGCCCGCCGCAGACCCGGCGCAGCTCGGTGTGGATCACGCCGTGCGGTTTGCCGGTCTGGTGGACGTACGCCCCCACCAGCGTGTTCAGCTGCTTCCGCAGCTCCAGCAGCTCCTTGTGGGTGACCACAGGGCGCCGCTCGGCGGGCACCTCCAGCAGATCCGCCTCCGAGTCCGGCTTCTTGCGGCTGTGCGCGATCTGCTTGGCCTGCCGCTTCTGGAGCAGCATCTGCACCTGGTCGGGTTCGAGGAGCCCGGGGATGCCGAGGTAGTCCTGCTCCTCCTCGCTGCCCGGGTGCGCCTGCATGCCGAACTCGGCGCCGTCGTAGAGCACCCGGTCGAAGACCGCGTCCGACTCCAGCGCCTCGAAGGGCAGCGATTCCTGGTCGCCGGTGTCCTCGTCCTGCTGCTTCTCGGCCTCTTCGAGGAGCTTGTCCTCCTCCGCGTACGGGTCCTCCTCCTCGCCGTCCTTCTTCGGCTTGTCGAGGACGTGGTCGCGCTCGACCTCCATCTCGTTGGCGAAGCCGAGCAGGTTCGGGATGGTGGGCAGGAAGACGGACGCGGTCTCGCCGCGCCGCCGCGACCGTACGAAACGGCCGACGGCCTGGGCGAAGAACAGCGGTGTGGAGATCGTCGTCGCGTACACCCCGACCGCGAGGCGCGGCACGTCGACGCCCTCCGACACCATGCGGACCGCGACCATCCAGCGGTCGTCGGAGTGGGTGAAGTCCTCGATGCGCTGCGAGGCCGCGTCCTCGTCGGACAGCACCAGGGTGGGCTTCTCGCCGGTGATCTCGCGGATCAGCTTGGCGTAGGCGCGCGCCGAGTCCTGGTCGGAGGCGATGACGAGGGCGCCCGCGTCCGGGATGGACTTGCGGACCTCGGACAGCCGGTTGTCGGCGGCGCGCAGCACGTTGGGCATCCAGTCGCCGCGCGGGTCGAGCGCGGTGCGCCACGCCTGGGAGACCGCGTCCTTGGTCATCGGCTCGCCGAGCCGCGCCTCGATCTCGTCGCCCGCCTTGGTGCGCCAGCGCATGTTGCCGCTGTAGGAGAGGAAGATGACCGGCCGCACGACGCCGTCGTTCAGGGCGTTGCCGTAGCCGTAGGTGTAGTCGGCGGAGGAGCGGCGGATGCCGTCGTTGCCCTCTTCGTAGGCGACGAAGGGGATGGGGTTGGTGTCCGACCGGAACGGGGTGCCGGTGAGCGCGAGCCGGCGGGTCGCGGGCTCGAACGCCTCCAGGCAGGCCTCGCCCCAGGAGCGGGAGTCACCGGCGTGGTGGATCTCGTCGAGGATGACGAGCGTCTTGCGCTGCTCGATCCGGTTCCGGTGCAGCATGGGCCGTACGCCGACGCCCGCGTAGGTGATGGCGATGCCGTGGTACTCCCGGCTCAGCGGACCCGCGCTGTACTCCGGGTCCAGCTTGATGCCGATGCGGGCCGCGGCCTCGGCCCACTGCTTCTTGAGGTGTTCGGTGGGGGCGACCACGGTGATCTGCTGGATGACGTGGTGATGCATCAGCCAGGAGGCGAGCGTCAGCGCGAACGTCGTCTTACCGGCGCCGGGGGTCGCGACCGCGAGGAAGTCCCGCGGCTGCTCCTCGATGTACCTGTCCAAGGCGCCCTGCTGCCAGGCGCGCAGCTTGCTCGCGGTACCCCAGGGGGCCCGGCCGGGGAAGGCGGGCGAGAGGTGATGGCTGGTGGAGGCGGCAGTATTACTCACGGTCTCCGTCGCGGGCTGACTCGGCGGGGTCGATCGGGAACCGCGTCAGCCTACCGGTGCCGTGCTTCATGCTTCGGGGGTACGCCCCGATCCCACCCGCGGGTGGGATCAGACTCACATCGACTCGTGCAGCGCTTTCAGCTGTGCGGTGATGTCAGCGACGTCGTCGAGCGTGCCCGAGGCCACGCCGACCACCAGCTTGTACGCCTCGTCCTGGTCGACGTCGACCATCTCGACCCCGTTGATGTCGAGGAAGACGGCCGTGCACATCCACGCCATCCGCTTGTTGCCGTCCACCAGCGGGTGGTTGACGGCGAGCGACTGGAGCAGCGCGGCCGCCTTCTCGAACAGCTCGGTGTACGCCTCTATGCCGAACATCTGCGACTGAGGACGGTGCACCGCGGAACTCAGCAGCCCGAGGTCGCGCACCGCGATCCGCTGCCCCCCACAGGCGAGCTCCGCCAGGTCCAGCACTTCTTGGACCGTCAGGTACTTCACTTACTCCCCCAGCCTCCGCAGCAGGTCCGCGTGGCGTGCCGCGTACTTTGCCCCCAGTCGTTGGACGGACTCCCGGTCCGCCTCCTGCTCCAGATACCGGTCGATCGCCTGGAGCACTATGGCGTGCATGCTGCGGCCCTCCTCTTCGGCCCGCTGCTTGAGCGCCTCTTGCTGGTCGTCGCGCAGTCGGAGATTCATTGCCATACCACGACGGTACCACTTATGGGGCCAGAGTGGTACCAGAATGTCGGGGGCGCGGTCCCCGGGGCGTCACGTGGTGAGCAGGACGCCCGCGTACGAGACGGTCGCGATCACTGCCCAGGCGCACAGGCCCAGGGCCGCGACCCGGGGGCCGGTGCGGGTGAGAGAGGGGAGGTGGACCGCGCTGCCGAGGCCGAAGAGGGCGGCGGCGAGCAGGAGTTCCTGGCCGGTGGCGGCAGCGTCGAGCGCGGCGGCGGACGGCAGGCCGGTGCTGCGCAGTACGACCATGGCGAGGAACCCGGCCACGAAGAGCGGCACCAGCGGGGGCCGCCGGGCCCCGGCGGTGGGCCGCGTTTCCGCCCGGGCCCGCGCCCGTGCCCGTGCCCGTGCCCGGAACGACACGGCGAGCGCGGCGACCAGCGGGGCCAGCAGCGCCACCCGCATCAGCTTCACCAGCACCGCTTCCTTCAGCGCCGCGGGCCCGGCAGTCTGCGCGGCGGCCACGACCTGGCCCACGTCGTGCACGCTCGCGCCCACCCAGCGGCCGAACTGGGCGTCGGCGAGGCCCAGGGGCTGCTGGAGCAGGGGCAGTACGGCGATGGCGAGCGTGCCGCACAGCGTCACGAGCGCGACCGAGGTGGCCACGTCCTGTTCGTCGCTCTCGGACACCTCGCCGACCGCGCCGATCGCGGACGCGCCGCAGATCGAATAGCCGGTGGCGATCAGCAGCGGCTGGTCGCCGCGCAGCCCCATCCGGCGCCCGAGCCACCAGGTGCCGGAGAAGGTGGCGGCGACCACGCAGAACACCATCGCGACGGTGGCCCAGCCGAGGCCGAGGACATCGTTCAGGCTGAGCTTCAGGCCGAGCAGCACGATGCCGAGCCGCATCAGCCGCTTTCCGGCGAGCGAGAGCCCGGCCCGGCAGCGGCCCCGTACGAGCCCCCGGGCGCCGGGCAGATGCGCGGCGCCGATGCCGAGCACGACGGCGGCGGTGAGCAGGGGGACGGCGGGGACGGCCCGGTGGACCGACCACGCGGCCACGACCCCGCAGGCGGCCAGCCCGAGCCCGTAGGCGGGGGCGGGTATCCGGGGCCGATGAGCCGCGATCGTCCCGGCAGGCGTTCCGACGGGCGTCCCAGCGGGCTTCCCGGCAGACGTCCCGGCGGGTGCTCCGGTCACCGCCATGACGTCACCCGCCCGACGTAACACCGCGGCCCGGTCACAGGTCGTCCACCACGGGGGCCTCGTACACCCGCCGTACGCTGCTGCCCAGCCGCACGATGTCCGCGCCGTAGACGTGGAGCGAGATCGCCTTCGTGCCGCAGGCGTTCCACACCCTGTGGATATCTCCGGGCGGGGCGAAGCCGCAGACCGCCCCCCGCGGGTTGATCACGTCCTCCACGGCGACCAGCCGGGAGGCCGGGCCGTCGGGGACGAGGCGGTAGCGCCGTTCGTGCTCCTCGCCCTCGTGGACGCCGGTGACGCACCAGGACACATGGTCGTGCACGGCGGTGCGCTGGCCGGGCAGCCATACGAGGGCGACGACGGAGAAGCTGCCGTCGGGTTCGGCGTGCAGGACGTGCTGGCGGTAGCCGTCGGGATCGCCCTCGCGCTCCGCGGGGGCGAGCAGATCGGGCACGCCGAGGTAGGGGGCGAGGCGTTCGCCCACCAGGTAGGCGGTCACATCGGGCGGCAGGCCGCGTCCGACGGCCTCGCGGACGCCGTCGACGAAGGCGCCGAGGGGGGCCGTGACACGAGAGGACGGATACGCGGTGGTCATATCGGCAGCGTGCGGACGCGGCGTCCATCACGTCCAACGACAGTTTGTTGGACGGGGGTCAACTTCCGCTTATATAAGGCCCGTTGTGCGGGCCCTGTGCGGGTCCTTGTACGGCGGGCCCCTACGCGAAGGGCGCGTCAGCAGCCGACTCTGTTCCCGGCCACGGCCTTCAGCTCCTCCAGCACCCGCGCCGTCGCCGGGATCTCCAGATGCTCCCGCAGCACGTACGCCGAGACATGCCGCCGCGACGCCGGGTCGAGGGCGCGCCCGGTGACCTTCTGGTGGCACAGGAAGGACAGCACCAGACCCGGCATCATCGCCACGCCGAGCCCGGCCGCGACCATGCTCTGCACCACCAGGTTGTCGTCGGTGGTGAAGGCGATGTCGGGCGCGAAGCCCTGCTCGGCGCATTCGTGCAGGAAGTTGGCGCGGCAGCGCAGGCATCCGGCGATCCACCGCTCCCCGCTCAGCTCGGCGAGCTTGACGGCGCGCCGCCGGGCCAGCGGGTGCCCGGTCGGCAGGAGGACGGTCAGCTGGTCCTCCATCAGCGGGATCTCGACGAGGTCGGGGGGCGTCTCCTCGCGCAGCCCGGGATAGGTGAAGGCGAGGGTGATGTCGCATTCGCCGCGGACGACGCGGCCCAGCGAGTCCGGCGGCTCGCCCTCCAGCAGATCGACCCGCACCCCGGGGTGGGCGGCGGCGAGGCGGGCCATGGCCTCGGGGATGAGGGTGGCGTTGGCGCTGGGGAAGGCGCACACCCGTACCCGCCCGGTGCGCAGCCGGGTGATGGCGTTCATCTGCGCCTGCGCGGCGGAGATGGACGAGAGGATGGTCTCGGCGTGCCGGGCGAGCGTCTCCCCCGCCTCGGTGAGCCGCATACCCCGGCCGACGCGGATGAACAGCGGGCTGCCGACGGTCCGTTCGAGCGCCTTCATCTGCTGCGTTATGGCGGGCTGCGTATAGCCGAGCACCCGGGCGGCGGCCGAGTAGGACCCGGCCCGGACCACCTCGTGGAACGTCCTGATGTGCCGCGAATCGAACACACGGGCATCATAGAGGGAAACCATAAGCGCGATTTGGGGGAACGGAACTTCACCCCTCCCGGCGCTTTTGAGTCACCTGCCCCACCCGCCCCACACCCGCCCCACGCCGATTGGCGAAGTCACACCGCCGATGCCCTTCTGATCAGGCAGGCTGGCCCTATGCCGCACTACACGTCGTACGACCAATCGGAGCTGGCCTACCGCGTCCTGGAGGCCCGCGACGGGTCCGCGCGGCCGCCGCTCGTCTGCCTGGCGGGCGGGCCGGGGCGGAACGCCGCCTACCTGGGCGACCTCGGCGGTCTCAACGCCCACCGCACCCTGGTCATCCCCGACAGCCGCGGCACCGGGGACTCGCCGCCCGCCGCCGATCCGAGCGGCTACGCGTTCCCGGGGCTGGCCGAGGACCTGGAGGCGCTCCGCCGCCACCTCGGGCTCACCCGCTTCGCGCTGCTCGCCCATGACGCGGCGGCGGCCACGGCGCAGGCGTACGCGGCGGCCCACCCGGAGCACCTCACCCATCTGATCCTGGTCTGCCCGGGCGCGCGGATGCAGGGCGAACTGCCCGAGGACGCCCGGGAGATCTTCGAGTCGCGCGCCGACGAGGCGTGGTGGCAGGACGCGTACGTGGCGATCCAGATGCTCCCCGACACCACCGACCTCGCCGAGGTGCGCGAGCTGCTGCTGCGGGCCGCCCCGATGGCCTACGGCCGCTGGGACGAGCCTCAGCAGGCACACGCGGCGAGCGAGGGCGAGCAGCTGGGCCCGGTGCCGCGCGCGGGCTTCTGGCAGGGCGTGGACGAGGCGGGCCGCCGCGCGGTGCTGGCGCGGCTGCGCGAGGTGGCGTGCCCGGTGCTGGCGATCACCGGGGACCGGGACGCGGTGACCGGCGTACGGGCCGGGGAGCTGGTCGCGGAGTCGTTCCCGGCCGGGCGCGCCCGGCCGCTGCACGGCGTGGGGCACTACCCGTGGGTGGACGAGCCGGAGCTGTTCCGCCCGGTGGTGGAGGACTTCCTGGAGCACCCGCACGCCCCGGGCCGCCCCTGAGGACCCTCTGTCGGCCGTCGTGAACGCCCGTTGTGAACGGCGTATGTCAGTCGTATGGCAGCGGCCGCCGAACCGTTGATCCCCCCTGAGCCGCTCCGTATGGTCATAAGCACAAGCACGACATTGGCCGTGTGCCCGAGTGGTTCAGGGGCTCGCCTGCAAAGCGAGTTACGTGGGTTCGAATCCCGCCACGGCCTCCACAGCGCCCCCGCGCTCCCCCACTCCCGCAACACTCTCCCGGGCCGCTCTTCCGGGTCACTCGGCCGGGCCACTCGTCCCGCCGCCCGGCCGCTCTCCTGGTGAACTACCAGAAACCCTCTGGACACACAGGCCTTACGAGGCGCATGATCAGAATCGCGAACGCCGTTCACGCAACTGGTCACCTGACCTTTTTCACATTCTCCCCACTGAATGGTCTCCGACCCCCCGCAGTGAGTGCGTTTACGCCGCATAGGCTCACAGTGGTGCCTGCAGTCCGCGAGGAAGAACCCGCCGTGACTGAACAGGCACCCTTTGTTTCGACCTGTGATCCTGTGTTCCGTCTGGGGGAAATGTGCAGCCCGCCGTACCGGCCACCCGTCTGCCACTGTCGACCGGCCAGAGCGAGATCTGGTTCATTCAGCAGCTGGAACCGCCGGAGAGCACGACGTTCAAGGTCGGCGAGTACCTTGAGATTCAAGGCCCCATAGACGCCGCGATATTCGAGAGGGCACTGCGGCAGGCGGTCTCGGAAGCCGAGCCGTACAACGTGCGCGTCGGCGAGGACGACGGAGTGCCCTGGCAGGTCCTCGACCCCGTGGCCGACTGGGACTTCCCGGTCCTCGACCTGAGCGGCGAGCCTGACCCGCACGCCGCCGCGGTTCACTGGATGAAGCACGACCTGGCCACCCGGCTGGAGCTGGACGACCACCCGCTGTTCTCCTTCGCCCTGATCAAGGTGGGCGAGGATCGCTCCTACTGGTACCAGGGCACCCATCACATCGTGTCGGACGCGGGCAGCGCCGCCCTGGTGGGCCGGCGCGCCGCCGAGATCTACACCGCGCTCGTCGAAGGCGGCGACCCGGCCCCGGCAGAAACGATCCTGGGCTCTCTGCGGACCATGCTCGACCGGGACGCGGAATACCGGGCGTCGGAGGATTTCGCCAAGGACCGCGCGTACTGGACGGAACACTTCGCGGATTCCCCGGAACCCGCCCGGCTTTCCGGCCGCCCCGGCGATGAACTCTCCAGCGTGCTGCGGGAGACCGCCTACCTGACCGAGGCGGAAGCGGTCGAGCTGCGCGCCGCCGCGCGTAAATACGCGACCCACTGGTCGGCCATGATTATCACGGCGACCGCCACCTATCTGCATCGATTGACCGGTAAAACGGACATCATTCTGACGCTGCCGGTCACCGCCCGCACCGATGCCACGCTGCGCGGGATTCCCGGAATGTTCGCCAATGTGGTGCCGCTGCGCATCCAGGTGCGCTCGGATATGCGAATACGGGATCTGGTCCGGCAGGTCTCGCGGGAAGTCCGGCAGGCGCTGCGCCATCAGCGCTACCGCCATATCGACCTGGCCCGGGATCTCCACCTCCCGGACGGCGGAAACGGCTTCCTCGGCCCCCACGTCAACATCATGACGTACGACTACGACTTCGACTTCGCGGGACATCGCGTCGTCGGGCACAACCTGTCCAACGGCACCGTCGAAGACCTCTCGATCATGGGATACGACCGTTCCGACGGCACCGGCATCCGCATCGACCTCAACGCGAACTCCAACCTCTACACCGCCGACGGTCTGATCGCCCACCGCGAGCGGTATCTGAACCTCCTGCGCACCCTCTCCGACACCTCGGACAAGGAGCGCACGGTCGGCGCCATCGAGCTGCTCTCCGCCGAGGAGCGGCGGCGCGCCGTCGAGGAATGGAACGACACGGCGCACGCCACCTCCGGCACCACCCTGCCCGCGCTGTTCGCGGCGCAGGCCGCCCGCACCCCGGACGCCGAGGCCGTGGTCTTCGGCGACACCCGGCTGAGCTACGCCGAGCTGGACCGCGCCGCCGACCGGCTCGCCCACCGGCTGACCGCGCGCGGCGCGGGGCCGGAGCGCACCGTCGCCGTCGCCCTGCCCCGCTCCCCCGAGCTGGTCATCGCCCTGCTGGCGGTGCTCAAGTCGGGCGCCGCGTATCTGCCGCTGGAGCTGGACTACCCGGCCGACCGGCTGGCGTTCATGCTCGACGACGCCGCGCCCGCGCTCCTCGTCACCCGCGCCGAGCACGCCGAGCAGCTGCCCGCGGCGGAAGGCCCGGACGGTGTCGAGCGGCTGCTGCTCGACGACCCGTACGACGACACCGGCGAGGCCGACGCGCCACAGGTGGCACTCGACCCCGAGCACCCCGCGTACGTCATCTACACCTCCGGCTCCACCGGCCGCCCCAAGGGCGTCCTGATCCCCCACCGTGCCATCGTCAACTGCCTGGAGTGGATGCGGGGCAGCCACCCCCTCACCCCCGAGGACCGGCTGCTCCAGAAGACCCCGGCCGGATTCGACGCCTCGGTGGCGGAGTTCTTCTGGCCGCTGGTCAGCGGCGCCGCACTGGTGCTCGCCCAGCCCGGCGGCCATAAGGACCCCGCGTACCTGGTGCGCACCGTCCGCGAAGAGCGCATCACCACGCTCCAGTTCGTCCCGTCGATGCTCCGCGCGTTCCTCGCCGAACCCGACGTCGCCGAGCAGTGCGCAGGCAGCCTGCGCCAGGTGTTCTGCGGCGGCGAGGCGCTGCCGCGCGAGACTGCCGACCGCTTCCACCGGCTGCTGCCCGGCATACCGCTGCACAACGTGTACGGGCCCACCGAGGCCACCGTCGACATCAGCGCCCACACCTGCGAGCCCGGCGCCACCGGACCGGTCCCGATCGGCGCCCCGGTGTGGAACAGCCGCCTGTACGTCCTCGACTCCGCCCTCCGGCACGCCCCCGCCGGGGCCGTCGGCGAGGTCTACCTGGCCGGGCCGCAGCTGGCCCGCGGCTACCACGACCGGCCGTCGCTGACCGCCGGGCGCTTCGTGCCCGACCCGTACGGCCACCTCTTCGGCGCGCCCGGCGCCCGCATGTACCGCACCGGCGACCTGGCCCGGCGACTGCCGGACGGCGGCGTCGCCTACCTGGGCCGCTCCGACGACCAGGTCAAGCTGCGCGGCTTCCGCATCGAGACCGGCGAGGTCGAGACCGCGCTGCGCGCCCTGCCGGATGTCGCGGAGGCCGCGGCGATCGTCCGCGAGGACCAGCCCGGCGACCAGCGTCTGGTGGCCTATCTGACGGCCGAGGGCGACGCCGCGCCGTGCGTCGCCACCGCCCGCGAGATGCTCCACCGCGATCTGCCCGAGCACATGGTGCCCACCGCGTTCATGGTCCTCGGCACACTGCCGCTGAGCCCCAACGGCAAGCTGGACCGGGCCGCGCTGCCCGTCCCCTCCCACGAGGCCGCCCGCGGCGGCCGCGCGCCCCGCACTCCCCGCGAGGAGGCGCTGTGCGCGCTGTTCGGCGAGGTGCTGGGCGCCCCCGACGTCACCATCGACGACGACTTCTTCCTCCTCGGCGGCCACTCCCTGCTCGCGTCCAAGCTGGCCAGCCAGGCCCGTACCGCCCTGGACACCGAGCTGTCGATGCGTGACCTGTTCGAGGCTCCGACCGTCGCCCGCCTGGTGGCCCGCCTCGACTCCGTCACCCCCGTCGACGCCCCGCAGCTGCACCCGCTCGACACCCTGCTGCCGCTGCGCGGCGAGGGCGAGCGCCCGCCGCTGTTCTGCGTCCACCCCGGCGGCGGCCTCGGCTGGTCGTACACCGGCCTGATGCGCCACCTCGCCCCGGACCAGCCCGTCTACGCCCTCCAGGCGCGCGGCCTGACCGAGCCCGACGTGCTGCCCGCCAACGTCCAGGAGATGGCCGCCGACTACCTGGACCAGATACGCACCGTCCAGCCGACCGGCCCGTACCACCTGCTCGGCTGGTCCTTCGGCGGGCTCATCGCCCACGCCATGGCCACTCAGCTACAGAGCGAGGGCGAAGAGGTCGCCACCCTCACCGTCATCGACGCCTACCCCGACAACGACCTGGCCCTACCCGACCTCCCGGACCTGGGCAAGCGCCGGTGGCTCGGCGTCCTGCTGGACAACATCGGCGGCGGCGACATCTTCGCCCCCGGCTGGCTGGAAGCCCACCCCGACGGCCTCGACGACGGCGACCAGCTCATCGCCGACCTCAGCCAAGAGACCGGCCTGCCGAAGCGGCTCCTGGAGGGCGAGCACAGCTTCCCGCTGCTCGACATCTTCCTCAACGACCAGGAACTGATGCGCAAGTTCGCCCCCGACCGCTTCGAGGGCGACATGCTCCTCTTCACCGCCGACGAGGAGATCCCCGGCTACCAGCGTGACGCCCAGCACGTCCCCGAGTCCTGGCAGCCGTACGTCTCCGGCGAGGTCAAGGTCCACGGCGTCCCGACCCACCACTACCACCTGCTGCACGAACAGGCCCTGACCCTGATAGGCCCCACCCTGGCCCAGTCCCTGGACACCTCCCGCTGACCCTTCGGGCGGGGCCCCATCGGCGGGCGCCCCGCCCGGACTTCGGCGGACACCGAAGCGATCACCGTCTAACGTCGGGCCTTATGAGACGTCCATCAGGCAGCGAGCGGGAGGTGGCGGCGTGACGCCGTGGGAGATGGTGGCCGTCTTTGTGGCGGGGGTGGGGGCCGGGGGGATCAACTCCGTTGTGGGGTCCGGGACGCTGATCACGTTTCCCGTGCTCCTCGCCACCGGGCTGCCGCCCGTCACCGCCACGGTGTCCAACGCGCTCGGGCTCATACCCGGTTCCATCAGTGGGGCCATCGGTTACCGCAAGGAGCTGCGGGGGCAAGGGCGGCGGGTGCTGAAGCTGAGTGCCGGGGCGCTGGTCGGGGGGCTCGCGGGGGCCACGCTGCTGCTGAGGCTGCCCAGCTCGGCGTTCGAGCGGATCGTGCCGACGCTGGTGGGGCTGGCGCTGGTGCTGGTCGTGCTGCAGCCGGTGATCGCCAAGAAGGTGCGCAGCCGACGGGAGGCGGCGGGCGACACCGGGCGGCGGGATGTCGGGCCGCTGCTGCTGCTCGGGCTGACGCTCGCCAGTGTCTACGGGGGCTACTTCGCCGCCGCCCAGGGCATCATCTACATGTCCCTGATGGGCATGCTGCTCGACGAGCCGATGCAACGCCTCAACGGCATCAAGAACGTCCTCGCCGCCGTCGTGAACTCCGTCGCCGCGCTGTTCTTCCTCTTCGCCGCCCACTTCGACTGGACGGCCGTCCTCCTCATCGCGGTCGGCTCCGCCGTCGGCGGCACGACCGGAGCCATGGTGGGCCGCCGCTTCAGCCCGGCCGCGCTGCGGGCGCTGATCGTGACGGTGGGGACGGCGGCGATCGTGCAGCTGGTGCTGCGGTAGGCCCCGCGACCTCGGCTCAGCGGAGGGTGATCGTGTTGCCGGTGACGAGCGCCGCTTCGTCGGACGTGAGGAACACGATCGTCTCCGCGACCTCGGCCGGTTCGGCGACGTGGAAGTGGCTACCGCTCGACGCGACGAACTGCCGCACCTCGTCCGTCACCCATCCGGTGTCGGTCACCGGCGGGTGCACCATGTTGGCGGTGATGCCGAGTCCGGCCAGCTCCACGGCGGCGGACATCGTGTAGTTGACCTGGGCGGCCTTCGCGGCGCCGTACGAGACCTCCCCCGGAAAGCCGAGGTCCCCGCCCGACGTCAGCCCGACGATCCGCCCCCACCCGGCGCCCCGGGCCCGGTGGCGCCCGGCCAGCTCGGCGATCAGCAGGGCCGGGGCCATCGCGTCCACCGCGAACTGCCGCGACCACGTCTCCGCGGTGACGGGCCGCAACGGCCGCCCGAACCGGTCGGCCGGATCGGGGGTGAAGGTGTCCTGCACCCACCCCGAGGCGTTGTTGATCAGGATGTCGACCGCGCCGAGGCGTTCCTCGGCGACGTCGAAGAGGGTTCCGGGGGCGGCGGAGTCGCTGAGGTCCGCCTCGAACGCCGCGGCCCGCCCGCCCGCGCGGCGGATCTCCTCCGCCACCTCCTCGCCGCCCGGCCCGAGGTGGGCGCACAGCACGGCGACACCGCGTGCGGCGAGCGCCCGGGCGGTGGCGGCCCCGATGCCGTGGCTCGCTCCGGTCACGATCGCGATATGGCCCGTCTGCAACGTCTCCCGCATCCTGCAAGAACTAGCAAACGACAGCCGCCGGGCGAAAGCGGTTAATTCCCGTGCGGTGCCGCCGGACACCGATGTACACATGCCCGGTGACCGATTCCCCGTTCCGGCTTCGCAGCGTCCTCGACCAGGAGTTCGCGCCCTGGGCGCGCATGATCGCCGATACGTACGGCATGGACCGGTCGGAGGAGGAACTGGCCCACCAGCGGGACGCGACGGACCTCGGCCGCACCCTGGCCGCGTTCGACGGCGGGGTGCCGGTCGCCGGAGCGTCCATCTACCGCCGCATGCTGACCGTCCCCGGCGGCGTCCTGCCCGTGGCGGGGATCGCCTCCGTGGGGGTGGCCCCGACACATCGCCGCCGCGGCATCCTCACCTCGATGATGCGCACCCAGCTGACCGGCCTGCACGAGCACCGGCGCGAGCCCATCGCCGTACTCCGCCCCTCCGAGGCCGGAATCTACGGGCGCTACGGCTACGGCCCCGCGACTCTCGGAAACCAGATGCGCTACGACCGGCGCGCCATGCGCTTCCGCCCCGGCACCGACTTCGGCGAGGGAACCATCCGGCTCCTCCACGCCGGCCAGGCCCGCCCGATCCTGGAGAACGTCTACGACCAGGCCCGCACCACGACGCCCGGCTGGCCCGACCGGCAGGCGCCCCACTGGGCCGTACGCCTCGCCGACCATCCGCACCGGCGCGGTGCCGCGACCGCGCTCCGGTTCGCCGTGCACCAGGAGACCGACGGTCGCGCCACCGGCTACGCCCTCTACCGGCACAGCTCCGAGCCGGACGCCGCCGTCGTACAGGTCGTGGAGCTGGCGGCGCTCTCGCGCCAGGCGTACGCCGCGCTGTGGCGCTACCTCGCCGGGATCGACCTGTCGACCTGGATCGACTACGAAGGCGCCGTGGACGAGCCCCTCCCGCACCTGCTGGCCGACCCCCGAGCGGTCCGCGCCGCCCCGGTGGACCGCCTGTGGCTGCGCCCGGTCGACGTCGACCGGGCCCTCGCGGGCCGGAGTTACAGCCTCCCGATCGACCTCGTCCTGGACGTACGGGACGACTTCTGTCCGTGGAACACCGGCCGCCACCGGTTGCAGGCGGACGGCGGGAACGCGGCCTGCGAGCCGACAACCGCCCCGGCCGACCTGCGCCTGACGGCGGCAGAGCTGGGCGCCGCCTTCCTCGGCGGCACCTCGCTCACCACCCTCGCCGCCGCAGGCCTCGTCGAGGAACTGCGCCCCGGCGCGCTCCCCCTCGCCTCGGCGGCCTTCCGCGGCGACCGCGAGCCCTGGTACCCCGGCGGCTGGGCCTTCCCGCTCTACTGAACGGCCGCGTCTGCTGAACAGCCGCCCGGATGCGCCGCCCATACGATCAGGGCGTGACGATCACGTACGAGTGGCGGGGCGACTTCGACAATGCCTCCCTCAACGCGCTGCACGCCGACGGCTTCGGCCACCCGGTCGCTCAGACCGACTGGCGGACACGACTTGAGCGCCACAGCCTTGGCTGGGTCTGCGCGTGGGAAGGCGGCTCTCTGATCGGCTTCGTCAACGTTGTCTGGGACGGCGGAACGCATGCCTTCGTCCTGGACACGGTGGTCGCCCCGCATTGCCGGGCAAGAAGAGTCGGCACGGCGCTTATCGCCACTGCGGCCGAAGAAGCCCGTGCCGCGACGTGCGAGTGGCTTCACGTCGACTTCGAGGAGCATCTGCGTTCGTTCTACTTCGATGCCTGTGGCTTCGAGAAGACGACAGCCGGGCTGATCGCCCTGTAACGCCATGGCCACGGCTCTCCGCCTGGTCGGCTACTGCAAGTGCGGCACCAGCGCCGTCATCCACATCACGCCCAGCAGCAAGAAGGCCAGGTAGGACCGGGTCGCCCGCCAGGTGTACGTCAGCATCCGGGCCTCTTCCGGGCGGTCGGCGGGATAGCCGACCGGGACGCGGGTGCCGACGGCCGGGGCGGCCCGGGTGGTCAGCAGGCGGGTCTCGAACTCGCGGTCGCGGCCGTCGTGGTCGGTGAAGGTCAGGGTCAGCTCGGTGTGGTGGTCCTCGCCGCGGTCGACCACCAGGCGGCCGGTCACCCGCCCCTCCGCCTGCCGCCCGGTCCGCCGCAGCCAGTGCGCCCGGGCGGGGGTCCAGAGGGCGATGGCCAGGAGGAAGGCCGTACTGATCGACATGAGCAGGAGGGGCACGAGCGGACACCTTCCGAAACCGCGGCCAAGGGGATCATGAGGAAGGACGATCCCCCCGGCGTATCAGTTGCTCCGGCGGTAGCGGACGTACTCGTTCAGGCGGCGGAAGCCGACGCTTTCGTAGAGGTCGTACGAGCGGTGCGGATTGGCCGTGCCCGTGTAGAGGCGGGCGGTCGTCGCGCCCTGGGCGCGGAGGGCGTGCAGTCCGGCGAGCAGGACGGCCCGGCCGAGGCCCAGGCGGCGGAAGTCCGCGTCGACGCTCAGCTCCTGGACCTCGCCGACCGTACGGTCGTGGCGGCGCGGCGAGCACAGGGCGACACCGGCCAGCCGGTCGCCCTGCCGGACGGCTCGCCAGCAGGCCGGGGCGGCGGTGGCGAGGAAGTCCTCGAAGGCCCAGGTCTCGGTGAAGGGGGCGTTCGCGTAGGAGTCGACGACCGTCCGCCAGGCGGCGCGGTAGTCGGCGGGTTCGACGGGGCCCAGGGTGAAGCCGGCCGGCAAGGTGCGGCCGGGGCCGGGCAGTTGGCGCAAGTCGGGCAGGGCCAGTTCGACGAGGCTGAAGACACGCCGGTAACCGGCGTCCAGCAGCAGCGCCGTGGCGTCCCGCTCGGTGGCCATGGCGTTCGCGCCGATGACTGCCGTCCGCGCGGTCCCGTGCCGGGCGACGAGGTGACGGACGCGGGTCTCGGCCCAGTCCAGCATGGCCGTGCCAACGCCCCGGCCGCGGTGCTCGGGCAAGAGGTGGCCGCGGTGCAGGTACAGCCACGTACCGTCCCGCTCCTCCCACCACCGGAGCGTCACATGGCCGACGACACGTCCGCCGTGCGTCACCAGGACCTGGTCGCGGAACGGGTCGTCCAGCGCGGCGGAGGTCTCGGCGATCTCGGCCGCCGTCGGTACACCCTCCACGACCGAGCGGACGTCGGCCCCATCCCGTGCCGC
Organism: Streptomyces sp. NPDC005962; assembly: GCF_040629205.1. Classification (NCBI taxonomy): domain Bacteria; kingdom Bacillati; phylum Actinomycetota; class Actinomycetes; order Kitasatosporales; family Streptomycetaceae; genus Streptomyces; species Streptomyces sp. NPDC005962. Next base: position 49,441 of record NZ_JBEXVE010000046.1, read on the forward strand.
ACAGCCGCGCCGTACGGCGGCCATGGCCTCGTGGTCGTCGGCGCCGCGGTACGGGCGCAGCGCGTAGGGGTCCACGAGCATGTGGCTATGTCCGGTTGACGACCGCTGCCTGGGGGCGGATGGGGAGGCGGTTGACCGGGCGGCCGGTGGCGGCGCGGACGGCTGCCGCCACCGCCGCCGGGGAGGTGACGACCGGGATCGCGCTGGCCGCCTTCGCGCCGAAGGGGGCCACCACGTCGCGCTCCTCGACCAGTTTGACGATGCGGATGTCGGGGACGTCCACGGCGGTCGGCAGGGCGTAGCCGGTGAGGTCGGGGTGGCGGATGACGCCGCGCGAGGTGCGCAGGTTCTCGGTGAGGGCGGCGCCGATGCCCTGGGCGATGCCGGACTCGATGCGGGTGCGCAGCTGGCGCGGGTTGAGCACCCGGCCCACGTCCTGGGCGACGGTCATCTCCACGACCCGGACCGCGCCGATCTCGATGTCGACGTCCACCACGGCCCGGACGGCGCAGAAGGCGAGCCCGACGAAGGCGTCGCCCTGGCCGGTCTCGTCGAGCGGTTCGGTGGGGTGCGGGCGGCACTGCGCGGTGGCCCACAGCTCCTTGCCCTCGAGGGCTTCCTCGACGGTGGTGCTGAGGACGCCGTCGTACGAGGTGATCTTGCCGTCGGCGATGGTCAGCAGCTCGGTGGACATGCCGAACTTGTGCGCCAGCGGCTGGAGCAGCTGGGTGCGGACCATCTTCGCGGCGCGCTCGACCGCACCGCCCGAGACCCAGGTGTGGCGGCCGCGCGAGGCGGGTCCGGCCGGGGGCTGGTCGGTGTCGACGGGGGCGACGTGGACCTCCTCGATGCCGAGGACGTCCTGCACGATCTGGCGGGCCAGGGTGGTGAAGCCCTGGCCGGTCTCGACGGCCGCGCAGATGACGGTGGCGACCGGGCCGGTGACCTTGACGGTGGCGGTGGACACCTCGTCGGCGCCCTCGGCGCCCAGCATGTGCACCATGCCCAGCGCGTAGCCGACGCCGCGCCGCACGGCGGCCGGGTCGCCGGCGCCCTCGGGGCCGCCGGGCAGCAGCCAGTCCTCCTCGGGCTCGTCGGCGGGGAGGTCGGGCAGCGGGGCGTCGCATACGGCCTGCAGCACCTCGGCGACCGGCGCCGGGCAGGTGACGGTCTGCCCGGTGGGCAGCAGATCGCCGGTGGCCAGGGCGTTGCGCATCCGGATCTCGGCCGGGTCGATGCCGAGCTTGGCCGCGAGCTTGTCCATCTGGCCCTCGTACGCGGCGCACACCTGCATCGCGCCCTCGCCGCGGACATGGCCGGAGGGCGGGTTGTTGGTGCGGACCGCCCAGCCCTCGATGAAGGCGTGCGGGACGACGTAGGGGCCGCAGGCGAACGACACGGCGGCGGCCAGGGTCTCCGCCGAGGAGTCCGCGTAGGCGCCCGAGTCGAGCAGGATCTGCGCCTCGACCTTCACCAGCTTGCCCTGCGCGTCCGCGTGGTGGCGGTAGCGCAGCAGGGTGGGGTGGCGATGGGCGTGGCCGAGGAAGGACTCCTCGCGGGTGGCGGCGAGCTTGACCGGGTGGCCGGTGCGCAGCGCGAGCAGCCCGAGCGGCAGCTGCATACCGGGGTCCTCGCGCTCGCCCATCGCGCCGGGGACGCCGGTGACGACGACCTTGACGCGCTCCGGTTCGAGACCGAAGCAGGCGGCGGCCAGATCGCGGTCGGTGTGCGGGTCGGTGGAGGCGGTGTAGATCTCCACGCCGCCGTCCGGGCGCGGTACGGCGAGGCCCGCCTCGGCGCCGATGGGCGCGGGGTCCTGGCGGCCGATCCGGTACAGGCCCTCGACGATGACGTCGCCCATGGCCTCCGGGTCGCCGAAGGACAGCGGGATGTGGCGGACCAGGTTGCCGTCGGGGTGCAGCGGTTCGGCGGCGAAGGCCTGCTCGGGGTCGGTGACCGGCTCCAGCACCTCGTACTCGACGGCGATGGCGGCGGCGGCCAGCCGGGCGGTGTCGGGGTGGTCGGCGGCGACCGCGGCGATGGGCTCGCCGTGGTGGCGCACCAAGTCCTTGGCGAAGACCGGCCGGTCGGCGACCCGGCGGCCGTGCGAGGCGTCGCCGGGGACGTCGGCGTGGGTCACCACGGCGTGCACGCCGGGCATTCCTGCGGCCGGGGAGGTGTCGATGGAGACGATGCGGGCATGCGGATGCGGAGAGCGCAGTACGGCGGCCCACAGCAGCCCCTCGGCCCACAGGTCGGCCGCGTACGGGAAGGTCCCGGACGCCTTGGCCGTCACGTCGGCGGGCTGGAGCGACACGCCGAGCCCCATGTGGGGCGGCGGCGGGACGGGCGTTCCGGCGGAGGGGGTGGCGGTGACGGCTCCCGCGCCGTCCGCGATTCCGGTCATGCCGATGCCCTTCCCATACCGCTGCCGTTGCCGCCGTCGCCCCGGTTCCCGGTGCCGGGCGGGCCCGCCTGCCGCGGGATGCGGGCCGGGTCGTGTACCGCCGCCTCGTCCTCGTCGGCTTCCGCGGCCCGCGCCGCCTCGTCGGCCGCTTCGCGGGCCGCGACGACCTCGCGTACGGCGTCGACGACTCCGCGGTAGCCGGAGCAGCGGCAGAGGTTGCCGCAGATCGCCTGGCGGGTCTGCCGGTCGGTGGGGGCGTGGTTGCCCTCCAGCAGGTCGTGCACGGTCATCGCGAGCCCGGGCACGCAGAAGCCGCACTGGACGGCGCCGCACTCGGCCAGCGCGCGCTGGACGTCGGAGGGCTGCCCGTTCTGGCCGAGGCCCTCGACCGTACGGACCTCCGAGCCCGCGGCGGTCGCGGCGGGCACCAGGCAGGAGGCGACGAGCCGCCCGTCGACCTGGACCGAGCAGGCGCCGCACTCGCCCTGCGAGCAGCCGTCCTTGGCACCGGCGAGGCCGAGCCGCTCGCGCAGCACGTAGAGCAGCGACTCGCCGATCCAGGAGTCGGTGACGGGCCGGTCGGCGCCGTTGACGTGCAGCACGTACGACGCCTGGGGGTGCTCGCTGTGGGCCGGGTCCGGCTGGTCGGCTCGGGGCCCCGGGTCCTCGTCCTCGGCGGGGGCGGGGAGGGGCTCGGCGGGAGCGTCGGCGGCCTCGGGGGCGTCCGCCGGGCTCTCGGCCGGGTCGGAGGCCGGGTTCTCGGCCGGGACGGGCCGCTCCGGGGCGTCCGTGAACGCCTCGTCGGCCGCCTGCTGTTCGGCCCCGGCCCGGTCCTCGGCAGCGGGCCCGCCGGGGGCCGGGCTGCCGTGCGGCGGGGTGTGCGGCCCGGGGTGACCGGGGTGTCCGGGGTCCACCACGAACTCGCCCGAGTCCCCGGCGGAGGGGCCGTGTAGCCCGGTGCCGTCGGTGAACTCGCGCTGCCAGGCGGCCTCTTCGGGCGGGACGCCGGGCGCCGCGGGGCCCGCGTGCCGGTCGTCCTCCCGCTCCTGTCCCCGCTCCCGCACCCGTTCCCGTACGAACGCGCCGTGCCAGGTGCTGCCGTCCATACCGTCCGGCGGAGTGCCGTGGACGGGCGTGCCCTGGGCCGGGGTGCCCTGCGCGGGGGTGCCCTGGGGCGGCGTGCCGTGCGGCGGGGTCGCCGGGGCGGAGTGCTCGCGCGGCGCGTCGTCGTCGGGCATCCGCAGCGGACGGCGCGCCGGGGCGCCCTGCCGGGCGGCCGGGCCGGGGCGGCCCTCGACCACGTACTCCCCAGAGTCGTCCACGCCCTCGTCGGCCGCCGGGACCGACCACTGGCCGCTGTGTCCCGCCTGGTCGGTATGGACCTGGTCGGCGTGCGACGGCTGCTGAGGCTGCTGCTGGTACGGGGCGGCCTGCTGCTGCCGCGCGTTACGGCCGAACGGCAGCCGCAGCTGGGCGGTCTCCGCCGGATCGCCGAGGTCTCCGGGGTCCCCCGGGGCGACCGGGCCGCCGTACGGCGGGGCCGCCGGGCCGGGGTGGTCGTCGACCCGGTACTCACCGGTCTCGTCCACGCCCTCGTCGCCCGCGACCGGGATCGTCCACTGGCTGGTGTGCACCGGGGTGCCCTCGCCGTGGGTGGCGCCCTCGGGCAGCGGCCAGTCGTCGACCGGCTCCTCGGTGCGCACCGGCCAGTGACCGGTGTGCGGCACATGTCCTGCCTGGCCCCCGGCGTCCTCGGCGGGCGCCGGCCACTGGTGACCGCCGTGCTGGTCCTGGTGGCCGCCGTACGCGTAGCCGCCGGTGTCCGGGTGGGGCATGGTCCAGTGCCCGGTGCCGGAGTGGTCCTGTCCGGACGTGTCGTACGGGCCGCCGTGCCCGCCCGGCTGCCACTGGCCGCCCTGGGACGGCGCGCCGGGCATCGGCGGCGGGGTGTAGCCGGTGCCGGGCGCGGCGAGCGGGTCCCAGCCCGCGGCCGGGTCGCCCGGCTCCGGGAACTGGAAGTCGGGCGGAAGCTGGACGAAAGCCGTCGACTCCGCGTCGTACTCCGGGCCGTGCGGCATCGGCTGCCACCCGCTCCCCGGGTCCGGCCGCTGTTCGTCACTCACGCGAGTGCCCTCCCCAATGCTCGGCGGGCCAGGGCTGCCACCGTACGCCTCAGATGGATCGCCGCGGGCGGCAGGGGGACCGGCTCGGAGCCGTCCTCCGGCGGCGGCTGGTCCGGGATGCACGCGGCGGCCACGTACTCGCCGAATGCCGTGGTGACCTGCGGATCGAGATGGCCGCGCTCGCCGTCCCAGTCGATGAGCGAGGCGACCCAGCGCTCGGCCTCCAGCGGGCGCAGCGGCATCGGCGCGACCGCCCCCACCGCGCAGCGCACGCCCCGGCGCGCCGGGTCGAGGACGACGGCGACGGACGCGGTGGCCCGGCCGGGGCCGGTGCGCCCGGTGGCCTTGAGGAAGGCCTGCGGGGCGTGCAGCAGCGGAACCCGGACGAATCCGACGAGTTCACCGGGGCTCAGCATCTCGACTCCGGCGAGCAGATGACTGACCGGGATCTCGCGGCGCGCGCCCTCGGGCCCGGCGATGACGAGGGTGGCCTCCAGGGCGGCGAGCACGGGCAGCGCGTCGCCGGTGGGGGCGGCGGTGACGATGTTGCCGCCGAGCGTTCCGGCGTTGCGGATCTGCGGGGGGCCCGCGGCGCGCGCGGCCGCGGCCAGGGCCGGGATGAGCGCCGCGAAGTCGGGGCGGCCCATCCGGGCGTGGGTGAGTCCGGCGCCGAGCAGGGCGTGTCCGTCCAGGTAGCGCCAGCCGCGGATTTCGCTGATCCGGCCGAGCCCGACGAGCGCGGCGGGCCGCAGCAGGCCGGAGTTGACCGCGGCCATCAGATCGGTACCGCCGGCGACGGGCACGGCGGCGGGCATGGCGGCCAGCGCCGCCACGGCCTCATCGAGCGAGCCCGGCAACGTCACCGTGTGCGCCGCCTGCGGTGCGTGCGTGGTCAACCCAGCTGCCCCTTCCCCGGTGTCCCGGCTGTTGCGCCGTACGGTACGTGCTCACAGCCCGGACGTGGCAACTCTGGCACATCTCGCACGCCTGCCGTCGCGAGGGTCCAGGAAGCACGGTTCCGTCCCTGACCTGGGGGATGGTACGGGTTTCGGGTGACGTCTCCGTCGAGTGTGGATTGCCACGTTTCAGGGACCCTTGTACGAACTTGCGTAACGACCGGACGTCCACCGTCCCAGGGGCGGGGCGCGGGGGCGAGCGCCTTGCCGTGGGCTCACACGATCGGGGGCGATCCCTCGATCGGACGTCCGAGCAGGCCGGGTCGGCGCTGCCAGGGGCGCGGACCGGAGGGCGGGCGATAGCTCACGCCCAGCGCGTCCAGACGGGCGTAGTGTGCTTCCATGCGCCCCTCGAATTCCGCGAAGTCCCGCTCGGGCGGCGGCGGAAGGGCGGACCATACGGCTTCGGCGAAGGCGGCGAGACGGGGGAAGGTCTGGTAGTCGACCCGCCGCCGGTCCTCCATCACCTCGGTCCAGACGTTGGCCTGCGCGCCCAGGACGCGTGCGGCCTCGGCCTCGGTGAGCTGCGCGGGAACCGGCTCGAAGCGATAGACGTCCTCCAGGGTGCGGACGTAGCCGATGGGGACCGGCTCGTCCTCGCCCGGGGCCTGCCGGTGATCGAAGTAGACCTGCTGTTCGGGGCACATGACGACGTCGTGTCCGGCCCGGGCCGCGGTGATGCCGCCCGCGTAGCCGCGCCAGGAGGAGACGGCGGCGCCGTCGGGCAGGGGGGCGCGCGGCGCGCCGCCCTCCAGGATCTCGTCCCAGCCGATCAGCCGTCGGCCGCGATCGGCGAGCCAGCCGCCGAAGTGCCGGATGAACCAGCTCTGCAGCGCGTCCTCGTCCGCCAATCCCAGCTCGCGGATGCGCTCCTGGGCGGCCGGTGAGGCCTTCCACTGCTCCTTGGGGCATTCGTCGCCGCCGAGGTGGACGAACGTGCCGGGGAAGAGGTCCAGCACTTCTTCGAGCACGTTCTCGAAGAAGCGGAGCGTGGTGTCGGTGGGGGAGAGTACGTTCGGATTGATGCCCCAGGTGGTCCAGACCCCGAGGGAGGCGGTGTCGATGACGTCCGTGTTGCCCAGCTCCGGGTAGGCGGCGATGGCGGCCTGGCTGTGCCCGGGGATGTCGATCTCGGGGACGACGGTGATGTGGCGCTCGGCGGCGTAGGCGACGATCTCGCGGATGTCGTCCTGGGTGTAGTAGCCGCCGTGGGGGCGTTCGTCCCATAGCGGGGAGGCTCGGTGGCCGAGTTTGGTGCGCGTCCGCCAGGCGCCGGTGGCGGTCAGCTCCGGGTAGCGGCGGATCTCCAGCCGCCAGCCCTGGTCGTCGGTCAGATGGAGATGGAGCACATTGAGTTTGTGGGCGGCCAGCAGGTCGATATAAGCGAGGACGCCGTCCTTGGGCAGGAAGTGGCGGGCCACGTCCAGCATCAGCCCGCGCCAGGCGAAGCGGGGCGCGTCCTCGACATAGAGCGCGGGCACGGACCACTCGCGGTGGCCGGGGTCGATGGGAGCGCACCGGAAGGCGTCCCTTCCGAGCAGCTGACGCAGCGTCTGGGCGCCCCAGAACAGGCCCGGCTCGCCGCCGCCCTTGATGACGACCGCGTGGCCGTCGACGCAGAGGCTGTACCCCTCGGGGCCGAGCCGCTCCCTCAAGGCCGGGTCGAGCTCCAGCACGATCCGGTTCCAGTCGTCGGTATGCGGGTCCAGCCGCAGACCGGTGGCGGCCCCGACGGTGGCGCGCAGCCAGCGGGCCACGCGCTCGGTGCCGGGGCCGGCCTCCAGCCGGCTGTCCTCGTCGAGGACGTAGCCCTCGCCGCCGCCGAGGGTGGGGACGGCCCGCAGCGGGGCGGGGATCAGGTCGGTGACGGGCTGCTGTGGCATCGCGTCAGTCCTTTACCGCTCCGCCCAGCCCGGAGACCAGACGGCGCTGTACGAGTACGAAGAAGATCAGCACGGGGATGGTCATGATCGTGGACGCCGCCATGATGCCTCCCCAGTCGTTGCCCTCGTCCCGGAAGAAGACGAGGAGCGCCATCGGAAGGGTGGAGTTCTCGGTCGCGCTGATGATGAACGACTTGGCGAACAGGAAGTCGTTCCAGGCGGAGATGAAGGAGAAGACACTGGTGGCGACGAGCCCGGGGAGGACCAGCGGGAACAGGATCTGCCACAGGAAGCGGGAGCGGCTCGCGCCGTCCAGATAGGCCGCCTCCTCCAGGGATTCGGGGACGGCCTTCACGAAGCCGCGCAGCATCCAGATCGCGAACGGCAGCGAGAAGGCGATGTGCGGCAGGATCAGCGAGCCCAGGGTGTTGAGCCCGACTCCGGGCACGGCGTCGCCCAGATCCCGCATCAGGAAGAACATAGGGATGGTCAGCGCCTCGATCGGCACCATCTGTGCGACGAGGAACATCACCAGCAGCGTGGTGCGGAACTTGAAGCGGAAGCGGGTGACGGCGGTCGCGGCGAGGAAGGCGATGATCCCCGAGGCGATCACCACCGCCCCGGCGACCAGCAGGCTGTTGAGGAAGTAGCGGCCGAAGTCGTGCTGTTCGAACACGCGCCGGAAGGAGTCCAGGGAGGGTGCGGAGGTCCATGGCCGGGGGTGGGCGGACCGGATCTCCCCGGCCGGTTTGAAGGCCGAGAGCACCATCCAGTAGAGCGGGAAGGCGACGACGACGGCGACGGCCAGGGCGGTGACCTCGGCCGCGAGCCGCCAGGGGCGGCGGACGCGGAACGCGCGGCGCGGGGCGGCAGCGGGGACGCTGGGGGCGGGGGCGTGGCTCACAGTTCTTCTCCCTGCCGTCGCAGCAGCCGCAGATAGACCAGGGTGACGGCGAGCAGGATCAGCAGCATCACCACGCCGATCGCCGAGCCGAGGCCGTACTCGGAGGACGCGAACGCCTCTTGATAGGCGTAGACGTTCAGCACCATGTTCTGGCCCGCGGTGCCGCCGCCGTTGGTCATGACGTAGATCTGGGTGAAGACCTTGAAGTCCCAGATGATGGACTGGATCGTCACCACGACGAGGATCGGCCGCAGCATCGGGGCCATGATCCCGCGCCAGATCCGCCAGGCGGAGGCGCCGTCGAGGGCGGCGGCCTCCAGCACCTCCGCCGGGATGGCCTTGATGCCCGCGTACACGGTGACCATCACGAACGGGAACGAACACCACACGATCTCGAACAGCACCAGGGCGAAGGCGCTGTAGCGCTCATACGTCCAGGAGTAGTCGTGGAAGCCGGAGAGCCCGAACCACGTCAGGACCCGGTCGACGGGCCCGTAGTCGGGGTCGAACAGGAACAGCCAGACCGTGGAGCCGGTGACCGCCGGGGTGGCCCAGGCGCCGAGCGCGGCCAGCATCAGCGCCAGCCGCGGGACCGCCCGGACCCGGGTGAGCAGCACCGCGAGCGCGCAGCCGACCGCGAGGGTGGAGACGACGCACACCGCGGCGAAGACGACGGTGGTGAGGGTGACGCTCCAGAACTCGGCGTCGCGGAACAGCTCCGCGTAGTTGGCGAAGCCCTGGAAGCTGGTCGGCTCGCCGCCGCTCACCTGGGCCTGGGTGTACTCCAGGAACGAGATGAGCCCGAGCTGATAGATGGGATAGATCAGCAGCCCGCCGAGGACGACGAGGGCCGGGGCGAGGTAGAGCCAGGGCGTCCGGCTCCCCCGCCCGGCCCGCCGCCGGGTGACGCGCGCGGCCCGCCGGGACGGTGGTGTTCGGGCCGGTTCCGGCCCGGCGTGCTGGCTGAGGGTCCCCGATGTCACTTGCCGAATGCCTCGTCCATCTTCTTCGCGGCCTCGGAGGCCGCGGCGTCGACGCTCTTACGGCCGCTGATGACCTGCTGGAACATCGTCGGCAGCACGAGCTGGGAGTCGATGGCCGACCAGCCGGGCGAGGCGGGCACGAACGTGGAGCTGGTGTCGAGCGTCTTCACGAAGGGCTCGACGAACGGGTCCTTCCGCGCGACGTCCCCGCGCACATCGGTGAAGGTGGGCAGGAAGCCCATGGCGTCGTAGAGCTTGGTCTGCGTCTTCTTCCCGGCCAGCTCCTCCAGCAGGCCGACGGAGAGCGAGCGGTGGCTGCTGCTCTTGAGCACGCCCAGGTTGTTCCCGCCCGCGAACGCCGGGGCGATGCTGCCCTCCTTGACGCCGGGCAGCGGCACGACCGCGTACTTGCCCTTGACCGCCCCCGCCTCGATCGCCGCGTGGTTGAAGTCGCCGCCGATCGTCATGCCCGACTTGCCCGCGGCGAAGGCGGCGACGCTGTCGTTGCCGCCCCACTGGGCGCATTTGGCGGGAGGGCAGTTGTCGTCGGTGATGAGCGAGGTGTACGCCTTGATGCCCTTCTTGGCTTCGGCGCTGTCGATGGCCGACGTGTACTCGTTGGAGCCGAAGGAGCCCTTCTCGGTGGCCAGCTCGCCGCCATTGGCCCAGACGAAGGGCAGCGCGCCGTAGGTGTAGGCGCCGCCGACCGAGATGCCGTAGAGATCGGACCGCCGCTCGCGTATCTCCTTCGCGGTCGCGATGAGGTCCTTCTGACTGGTGGGCGGCTTGAGGCCGAGGTCCTTGAAGACGTCGGTGCGGTAGTACAGCGCCCGTACGCCGACGAACAGCGGCACGCCGTACACCTTGCCGCCCACGGTCACCGAGTTCTTGGCGGTGGAGTCGGTGTTCGGCGCCTCGTCCCAGGCGCCGAACTCCTTGCTGATGTCGGCGAGTCCGCCGTCCTCCACATAACCGGCCGTGTCGGTGTTCCCGTACTCGATGATGTCGGGGGCGCTCTTGGGATCGTTGAAGGCGGCCTTGATCTTCTGCGCGCGGGTGTCGATGGGGATGTAGGTGACGTCGACCTTGACCCCGTCGTGCTTCTTCTCGAAGGCGGACACGACGCCGTCGACGATCCGTTGCTTGGGCTTGTTGTCGACCTCCTGGAAGAGCCAGACGCGGAGCTTTCCGCTCTTGTTGTCTTCCTTGGCGCTGTTGTCCGAGGTGGAGGGGGCGCAGGCGGTGGCGGTGAGCCCGGCGAGGACGAGCGCCACAGTGGGGACGGCGAGGCGGCGGGGACGGCGGAGGGGCCTGGAGAGCTTCATGGAAACGCACCCTTGGGAGGGCGTTGCATACCATGCAACGCGTGTTTCGCACAGCACAATAGGCGGCAGGCTAGGGTGCGTTCGCGGCCCGGACAAGAGGTCTCGACCAATCCGTGACCCAGAAGCGGGGGCCCGGATACCGGCCTGACGAGTCTGAGGAGTGCGTCAGCTCTCAGGAGTGCGTCAGCTTCTCGCCCGGATAGGCGGGCTCGGGATACGGCACGGCCTCCACCCGGGCACCCGCCGCCGCCAGCCGCTCCACCACCTGGCCCCAGTCCGGCCAGGTCTTCTCGATACGCCCCAGGATGCGGGCACTCGGCGCGAGGACGATCTCGCAGCCGGGGTCGTCCGCCCACTCCAGCAGCCGCGGCAGACCCGGCTGCGCGGCGGAGACCACACAGCTGCCGGCCGACCGGTAGCCGCGCTCGCGGGCCAGCCGCCCGCACTGCTCCAGCTGGGCGTCCCAGTCCTTCTCGAACTGGCAGTAGAGTCCGGCGCCTTCCGCGTCCGGCTCGTCGACCTCGCGCGCGCCGAACACCAGATACGCCGCTCGCGGCGCCCCTTCGTTCCCGGCCGCGTCCCGTAATCCGTTCTCCGTACGCCCGCTCATGGGGCCGACCCTACTGGGATCACCCGCCGCGCGACACGGGGCCGGATGGGGCCGGACAGCACGGCACGTCCGACCCGCGGCCCCCTCTCGGACCACGGGTCGGACGTGCCGTCTACGCGGAGCTCGGGCGCGGCCGGGCGCGGAGGCTACTTCTTGCCGTCGCCGCCCTTGCCGTCCTTGTCCTTGTCGCCACCGGCGCCCATGCCCTCGAAGATCTCCTTGCACATGGGACAGACCGGGTACTTCTTCGGGTCGCGGCCCGGGACCCAGACCTTGCCGCACAGTGCGACGACGGGAGATCCGGAGAGCGCGCTCTCCATGATCTTTTCCTTCTGTACGTAGTGGGCGTAGCGCTCGTGGTCGCCGTCACCGTGCGACACCTGAGGTGTCGGCTCAACGAGGGTCCCCGTGCCTGCCCCGCGCTCGGGCTCAACAGTGCTCATACAGCCCTAGGGTACTCATGCCCGCGACGCCCGGCGGGCGCGTGTCCCGGCGGGCCGCCCGCCCCGTACCGCCCTCGGATGCCTGGCCAGACCGGCGGCCCTCAGTTGAGCGAGGGGTCGTCCGGGTACGTCGCGACCATCGCCAGCTCACTGCGCTGGCGGCGCAGCACCGACCGCCACAGCCGCTCCGGGGACGGCGACGACACGTCCCCCGGCTCCGACTCCACCACGTACCACGCACCGTCCGACAGCTCGTCCTCCAACTGCCCCGGGCCCCATCCCGCGTACCCCGCGAAGATCCGCAAGGAGCCCACCGCGGCCGCCAGCAGCTCCGGCGGCGCCTCCAGGTCGACGAGGCCGATCGCCCCGTGCACCCTGCGCCAGCCGAGTGGTCCGGCCTCCTCGCCGCGTGCCGGGGACCGGCCCGACTCCCCCGGCACCACGGCCACGCCCAGCGCCGAGTCCAGCGAGACCGGACCGCCCTGGAAGACCACCCCCGGCTCACCGGCCAGTCCGGCCCAGGACTCCAGGATGTCCCCGACGCCCACCGGGGTCGGACGGTTCAGGACCACGCCGAGTGAGCCCTCCTCGTCATGGTCGAGGAGCAGCACCACCGCGCGGTCGAAGTTCGGGTCAGCAAGCGCCGGTGTCGCGACAAGCAGCCGTCCTGTGAGCGAGGACACCTCGGTCATGGCCACATGATCCCGCATATCGGGTCCGGACGGGGAGTGGAAGTCGAGACCCGTATGAGAGCAGGTCGGGGCGTACGACAGCAGGAGCGGCGCACGTGACGGTCGGTTTCGGTGAAGGAACGGAGTGTGGCGCGACACATTCGGAGCGAATTCATCGGTGCAACAGCCTTACGGGGGCGGCCTCGCGGGCCATTAGTCTTGCCCTTTGCCCCCTTGACCGACACAGGAACGCGAGACCAGATGACCCGCTCGAACGATGTCCTGCTCGTCCACGGCGGCACCCCGCTGGAGGGCGAGATCAACGTCCGCGGCGCGAAGAACCTCGTGCCGAAGGCCATGGTCGCCGCCCTGCTCGGCAGCGGACCGAGCCGACTGCGCAACGTGCCCGACATCCGCGATGTGCGGGTGGTGCGCGGGCTGCTGCAGCTGCACGGCGTGACGGTGCGCCCCGGTGACGAGTCCGGCGAGCTGGTGATGGACCCCACTCACGTGGAGAGCGCCAATGTCGCCGACATCGACGCGCACGCCGGCTCCTCGCGCATCCCGATCCTCTTCTGCGGTCCGCTGCTGCACCGCATCGGCCACGCCTTCATCCCGGGCCTGGGCGGCTGCGACATCGGCGGCCGGCCGATCGACTTCCACTTCGACGTGCTGCGACAGTTCGGCGCGACGATCGAGAAGCGCGCGGACGGCCAGTACCTGGAGGCTCCGCAGCGGCTGCGGGGCACGAAGATCCGGCTGCCGTACCCGTCGGTGGGCTCCACCGAGCAGGTGCTGCTCACGGCGGTGCTCGCCGAGGGTGTGACAGAACTCTCGAACGCCGCGGTCGAACCGGAGATCGAGGACCTCATCTGCGTGCTGCAGAAGATGGGCGCCATCATCTCCATGGACACCGACCGGACGATCCGGATCACCGGTGTCGACAAGCTGGACGGCTACAACCACCGCGCCCTCCCGGACCGCCTGGAGGCCGCCTCCTGGGCGAGTGCCGCCCTGGCGACCGAGGGCAGCGTCTACGTACGCGGCGCCCGCCAGCGCGAGATGATGACCTTCCTCAACACCTTCCGCAGGGTCGGTGGCGCCTTCGACATCGGCGACGAGGGCATACGGTTCTGGCACCCGGGGGGCAAGCTCAACGCGATCGCCCTGGAGACCGACGTCCACCCCGGCTTCCAGACCGACTGGCAGCAGCCGCTGGTGGTGGCGCTGACCCAGGCCTCGGGGCTGTCCATCGTCCACGAGACGGTGTACGAGTCGCGGCTGGGCTTCACCTCCGCGCTCAACCAGATGGGCGCGCACATCCAGCTCTACCGCGAATGCCTGGGCGGCTCGGCGTGCCGCTTCGGCCAGCGGAACTTCCTGCACTCGGCGGTGGTCTCAGGACCCACCCGCCTCCAGGGCTCCGACCTGGTCATCCCCGACCTGCGCGGCGGCTTCTCGTACCTGATCGCGGCCCTCGCCGCCCAGGGCACGTCCCGGGTCCACGGCATCGACCTGATCAACCGGGGCTACGAGAACTTCATGCACAAGCTGGTCGAACTGGGTGCCAAGGTGGAGCTGCCGGGCGGCGCCGACGCCCTCTAGCACGCTCTCCCGCGCCCTTCTGGCGCCGCCCGGGCCCCGCAGGCCCGTGAGCGGCCGCCACAGGCCGTGAGAGACGGCTGTGGAGCGGCTGGGAGACCGCCGAGAGGCCGCCGAGAGACACCTGAGGCCGTGAGAAACGGCGAAGGGCGGCCACCCGCACCGGGTGGCCGCCCTTATGTTGTTCGCCAGGCGTGAGGCGCCAGGCGTCTTACTTGCCCTTGGCGGCTTCCTTGAGCTTGGAACCCGCGGAGACCTTCACGCTGTAGCCGGCCGGGATCTCGATCGGCTCACCGGTCTGCGGGTTACGCGCGGTGCGAGCGGCACGGTGGGTGCGCTCGAAGGTCAGGAAGCCGGGGATCGTGACCTTCTCGTCGCCCTTGGCGACGACCTCACCGGTCACCTCGGCCAGGGCCGCCAGAACGGCGTCGGCGTCCTTGCGGGTCACCTCGGCGCGCTCGGACAGAGCGGCCACCAGCTCACTGCGGTTCATGTTGTACTCCCGTGTTCATCTTGCCATTAGGCGTGAGATCGAAGCCGATGCTGCCAGGGCCCTCGGACAGTCCCCGGACCCGGGTCTGCTGTTCAGACCCTCGCGCCCGGAACGCATCCTGCCCCCACCTGTGGCGGGAAAGCCAATCCGGAACCCCGGAGAGTCACACGAAAAGCGCCGTGGCGGTCGTTTTTTCCTGCCCGCCACCCTATGGCGGCCCCCGGTAGCCCAAGGGCCGCGACGCGCCGTGCCCGGCTCAGACCGCGGTGGTCCCGGTCACAGGCTTGGCCGCTTCACGCACGGCTCCGGCGACCGCTCCCGCGACCTTGTCGTTGAAGACGCTCGGAATGATGTAGTTGGCATTCAGTTCGTCGTCGTGGACGACATCCGCGAGCGCACCCGCCGCGGCCAGCATCATGTCGGTGTTCACCGTACGGGACTGGGCGTCCAGGAGGCCACGGAAGACACCCGGGAAGACCAGCACGTTGTTGATCTGGTTCGGGAAGTCGGAGCGGCCGGTGGCGACGACGGCGGCGGTCTGGCGGGCGATCGCCGGGTCCACCTCGGGGTCCGGGTTGGCCAGCGCGAAGACGATCGCGTCGTCCGCCATGGCGGCCACATCCTCGCCCGAGAGCACGTTCGGGGCGGAGACGCCGATGAAGATGTCCGCGCCCCGCACGGCCTCGCGCAGGGTGCCCGTGACGCCGTCCGGGTTGGTGTTGTCGGCGATCCAGCG
>NZ_JBEXVE010000047.1:0-62813 GCF_040629205.1 Streptomyces sp. NPDC005962
TCCCTTTTACAAGCACTAGACGGATTCCGAGAGCACCAACTATGTGACTGTTGTTAAGTCGTGTGCTCTTCCGTTCTGGACCCCGCTCCTCAAACGCCGGAGGGGCTGGGGGTGGGGCAGCTCCGCCTCCGGCGCCGGGGCGCAAGCTCGCCCGGCTACTGCCCGGGGCGCGACCGGTGGCTGTGATTCGGCGCACCCCGGCCCGATTTTAGTTGAACATTAACCTAAACCTCGTACAGTGGAATCAGCGCACATCGATATCACCACCGTGACCAGGAGGTTTACCATGACGCTCGCACTCGACCCGGCCGCCCAGGATCTGCTCTTCCGTGAGGCCCACACCGCCAACACCTTCACCGACGAGCCGGTCTCCGAGGAGCAGGTGCAGGCCATCTACGACCTGGTGAAGTACGCCCCCACGGCCTTCAACCAGTCGCCGCTGCGCATTGTCCTGGTCCGTTCCGCCGAGGCGCGTGAGCGTCTGGTTCCTCACATGGCCGAGGGCAACCAGCCCAAGACGGCCTCCGCGCCGCTGGTGGCGATCCTCGCCGCGGACAACGAGTTCCACGAGGAGCTGCCCGCGCTCTTCCCGCACGCCCCGCAGATCAAGGACGTCTTCTTCAGCGAGCGCGGCACCCGTGAGCAGGCCGCCGCGCTCAACGCCTCGCTGCAGGCCGGTTACTTCATCGTGGGCGTCCGCGCCGCCGGTCTGGCGGCCGGCCCGATGACCGGTTACGACCCGTCCGGGGTCCAGAAGGAGTTCCTGGACGACAACCACACCCCGCTGATGGTCATCAACATCGGCAAGCCGGGCGAGGACGCCTCGAAGCCGCGCAGCCCGCGCCTGGACTACGACCAGGTCGTCACGACCGTGTGACCACCGGGTTCATACCTCCGCACCCCTTCGGCATCACAGGTGCCGACGGGGCGCGGCGCTGTTCCGTCAGCCCTTTTCAGTCTTCTCGGCCTTCTCGGCCTTCAGCGCGGCAGCCATCTTCGCCAGCTGCCCGTACGACGCGGTACCGGTGACCACCGTGGTCACACCCGGTTCGCGGCGCACCAGGGCGTCGTACTTGTCGCCCTCGTAGCGGACCCACTCATGGCCGTCGATCTTCTGCTTGGCCTTCGTCTCCCGCGCCTGCTGGGTGACGTCCTCGATGAAGGGGACCGGCCTGCCGTCGCTCTGCTCGACCGCGATGTACTCCTCGTTCTGGTCGAGGAAGCCCAGATGCCAGGCCGCACCCTTGTCCGCGGTGGTTTGGGGCTGGTACGTCACCGAGGTCGCGCGCCACCCCTTGGGCAGGCTGCTCTTCTCGGGGGCGGCGACCGGGTACGGCGCCGCGCGCCGGGCGGTGTCCACCTCCACCCGGTAGTCGACCGTCTGGACGCCCTTGCCCTTGTCACTGTCGTCATGCGGAATGCCGAAGACGTAGATGGCCGCCGCGACGACGCCAATCACCGTCAGCGACAGGACCATGTCCCGCACCGTCTCTTTGCCACGCATACCTGCCACGCCCCCTATCGTCCCTCATCGCCTCCCGGCGCCCGGCAACAGGGCCGCAACCGCCGCAACGGCGTCGCGCTCATGCGTGGGGTCCACTGCTCACTTTCGCAATGAACGGATAAGGTCATGAGCACCCTCACTTTCCGGTTCGTCGCCGTACAGAAAGGTGCGCTCCGATGACCGAGCACCATCTCCCGTCCCAGCTCGAGGTCAGTCCCGCGGCTCCCGACCGCAACCTCGCCCTTGAGCTGGTCAGGGTCACCGAGGCGGGCGCCATGGCGTCCGGCCGCTGGGTGGGCCGTGGCGACAAGAACGGCGCGGACGGCGCCGCCGTGAAAGCCATGCGCTCCCTGGTCCACACCGTCTCGATGAACGGCGTCGTGGTCATCGGCGAGGGCGAGAAGGACGAAGCCCCGATGCTCTACAACGGAGAGCGCGTCGGCGACGGAACCGGCCCGGAGTGCGATGTGGCCGTGGACCCGGTGGACGGCACCACGCTGACCGCCAAGGGCATGGCCAACGCCGTCTCCGTGCTCGCCGTCGCCGAGCGGGGCACCATGTTCGACCCGTCGGCCGTCTTCTACATGGACAAGCTGGTCACCGGCCCCGAGGCCGCCGAGTTCGTCGACATCACGGCGCCGCCCGGGGTGAACATCCGGCGGATCGCCAAGGCGAAGAAGTCCACCCCCGAGAACGTCACCGTGGTGGTCCTGGACCGTCCCCGCCACAAGGGCCTCGTCAAGGAGATCCGGGAGGCGGGCGCCCGGATCAAGTTCATCTCCGACGGCGACGTGGCCGGTGCGATCATGGCGGTGCGCGAGGGCACCGGCGCGGATCTGCTGCTGGGCGTCGGCGGCACACCGGAGGGCATCATCACCGCCTGCGCGATCAAGTGCCTCGGCGGCACCATCCAGACCAAGCTGTGGCCGAAGGACGACGAGGAGCGGCAGCGCGCCATCGACGCGGGCCACGACCTCGACCAGGTGCTCCAGACCGACGACCTGGTCAGCGGCGACAACGTGTTCTTCGTCGCCACCGGCATCACCGACGGCGATCTGCTGCGCGGGGTGCGGTACAGCGCGGATACCGCCACCACCCAGTCGCTGGTCATGCGGTCGAAGTCCGGGACGATCCGGCAGATCGACTCCACCCACCGGCTGTCCAAGCTGCGCGCCTACGCCTCGGTCGACTTCGAGCGCCCGCGCTAGCGCCTCCCGGGAACAAGGCGTGACGTACGTCACGGGCCGGACTCCGCCGTATGGCGGGGCCCGGCCCGTGACGCGAAGAATTCACCCGGCGGCGGCGACGCGCACGGCGCGCTGCAACTCCGCCTCTCGACGCCGACGGCGCGCCAGCACCACCCGGCGCTCGGCCGCGGTCAGCCCGCCCCACACCCCGTACGGCTCGGGCTGGAGCAGCGCGTGCTCCCGGCACTCGACCATGACCGGGCAGCGCGCACAGACGCGCTTGGCGGCCTCTTCCCGCGACAGCCTGGCGGCCGTGGGCTCCTTGGACGGAGCGAAGAACAGCCCGGCCTCGTCCCGGCGGCACACCGCCTCCGAGTGCCAGGGGCCGGCCTGTTCCCGAGCGGGGATGCGCTGCGGGGGCACGGCGGCGTCCAGCAGGGGCTGATGCGGTTGCAGCACGGTCTACTCCTGACGACGGCTCCGGTGTTCACCCTTGCCCGTCTCCCGCCATACGGCCCCCTGTGCACCCCCATCAGCCGTGCAAGAGACGATGCACCAAGCCTTACCCGCTGTGCGCACGCTTATGCACACGGTTGCCCCAGCCGGAAATTCCGTATGCACAACGGCTCTTCAGCCCTTATGACCTCAGGTTCTTCACACGTTTCCCGCGCTTCGGCTTGGCGTCGATCCCGCCGAAGAGCGCGAATCCGCTGACCCGGATCACCGGCGCGTCGGGGTCCGGAGCCTCGTGTTCCGCGATGTCCACGCCGCCGAATACGCCGGAGCCCGAACCGTGCAGCGAGACATTCTCCGGAACCTTGATCTCCACGCCGCCGAACACCGCCCAGGCCTGGATGACGATCTCCCGCTGCTCGAAGACCGCCTCGGTGAGGTCGATATCGACGCCACCGAAGACCGCGAAGGCGTGCGTACGGCTCCGGGGCCGCCAGCGGCCCTTGCGCGCGGCGCCGCCGAACACCGCGATCAGGTTCTCGGGTCCGGCCCCGGGGCCGGAGGCCGCACCGGAGGCCAAGCCCGCCGCGGCAGGGGACGTACCCGCGGGCACGTCCCGGACCAGGGGCTCCAGCTCGCCGAGGGTCTTGGCGCGGTAGACCGCGTCGATCCGCTCGGCGTGTTCCTCGGGTTCGAGCCGCCCCTCGGCGAGGGCCTCCCGCAGGATGTCCGCGATCCGGTCGCGGTCCGCGTCGGACGCACGGATCTCCGCCTCGGCGACGGGCGCCGGGGCGGGCGCCGCGACAGGCGCCGCGACGGGCGCCGGGGCGGCAGAAGGGGACGATTTGGTCAAGGACACCGGCTGCTGCTCATCCACACGCGTCAGACTACCCAGTCGCGATAGATCGCGACTAGTGGTGTGCGGCGGCTCGATATGCGGCGGGCTCTACTGAGCCTTACCTCACAAGCCCCGTCTCCCCCGCCCCGTTCTACGCTTATGCACGCGCTGTCGACGAAGTCAGCCGTAGCCCCCCGTCGAGTAAGGAATGGCCGCGATGCCAGAGTTTGCCTATTCGGACCTGCTGCCTCTGGGAGAGGACAGCACTCCGTACCGTCTGGTGACCTCCGAGGGCGTGAGCACCTTCGAGGCCGACGGGCGCACCTTCCTCAAGGTGGAGCCGGAGGCGCTGCGCAAGCTCGCGGCCGAGGCGATGCACGACATTTCGCACTACCTGCGCCCCGATCACCTCACCCAGCTGCGCCGCATCCTCGACGACCCCGAGGCCAGCGCGAACGACCGCTTCGTGGCGCTGGACCTGCTGAAGAACGCCAACATCGCGGCGGCCGGGGTGCTGCCGATGTGCCAGGACACCGGCACCGCCATCGTCATGGGCAAGCGCGGCCAGAACGTGCTCACCTCGGGCGGCGACGAGGAGGCCCTGTCGCGCGGCGTCTACGACGCGTACACCAAGCTCAACCTGCGCTACTCCCAGATGGCCCCGCTGACCATGTGGGACGAGAAGAACACCGGCTCCAACCTGCCCGCGCAGATCGAGCTGTACGCGACCGACGGGGGCGCCTACAAGTTCCTCTTCATGGCCAAGGGCGGCGGCTCGGCGAACAAGTCCTTCCTCTACCAGGAGACGAAGGCGGTGCTGAACGAGGCATCGATGATGAAGTTCCTGGAGGAGAAGATCCGCTCCCTGGGCACCTCCGCCTGCCCGCCGTACCACCTGGCGATCGTGGTCGGCGGCACCAGCGCCGAGTACGCGCTGAAGACCGCGAAGTACGCCTCCGCGCACTACCTGGACGAGCTGCCCGCCGAAGGCTCCCCGACCGGTCACGGCTTCCGCGACAAGGAGCTGGAGGAGAAGGTCTTCGAGCTGACGCAGAAGATCGGGATCGGCGCGCAGTTCGGCGGCAAGTACTTCTGCCACGACGTACGCGTCGTCCGGCTGCCGCGGCACGGCGCGTCCTGCCCGGTCGCGATCGCCGTCTCCTGCTCGGCCGACCGCCAGGCGCTCGCGAAGATCACGCCGGCGGGCGTCTTCCTGGAGCAGCTGGAGACCGACCCGGCGCGCTTCCTCCCGGACACCACCGACGAGGAGCTGACCAAGGACGCGGGCCCGGACCTGGACGCGGTCGCCATCGACCTCAACCGGCCCATGGACGAGGTCCTGGCCGAGCTGACCAACCACCCGGTCAAGACCCGGCTCTCGCTGACCGGCACGCTGGTCGTCGCCCGTGACATCGCCCACGCGAAGATCAAGGAGCGGCTGGACGCGGGCGAGGAGATGCCGGAGTACCTGAAGAACCACCCGGTCTACTACGCGGGCCCGGCCAAGACCCCCGAGGGGTACGCCTCCGGCTCGTTCGGCCCGACCACGGCGGGCCGGATGGACGCGTACGTCGAGCAGTTCCAGGCGGCCGGTGGCTCGAAGGTCATGCTGGCCAAGGGCAACCGCTCGAAGCAGGTCACCGACGCGTGCGACGCGCACGGCGGCTTCTACCTGGGCTCGATCGGCGGCCCGGCGGCGCGGCTGGCGCAGGACTGCATCAAGAAGGTCGAGGTCCTGGAGTACGAGGAGCTGGGCATGGAGGCGGTCTGGAGGATCGAGGTCGAGAACTTCCCGGCGTTCATCGTGGTGGACGACAAGGGGAACGACTTCTTCACGGACCCGGGCCCGGCCCAGCCGTTCGTGAGCAGCATCCCGGTGCGCCCCGGCGCCTGACCCATACGCAGACCGACGGCCCCGGCCACCCGTTGCGAACGGGTCGGCCGGGGCCGTCGGCTGTCAGCCGGACAGCGTTGCCTCGAAGGCGCCCGGGCGCTGGGGGACTCCGCTGCAGGAGGTGCTCGGGGCGGTGGCGGCGGGGTTCTCGGGGGCCGCGGCGCCGCCGGTGCTCGCACCCTCGGCGGCGCACGGACGGTCCCGTTCCGCCGACCACATCGACAGCCGCCCGATGCCCTTGCGGGCCGCGAAGCGGGCGAGTCCGGCCGCGTCCTCCAGTGTGAAGACCTCGCCGGTCACGTCGTTGACCCCGATCATCGGCGTCACGGCGAGGGTCTTCCACGCGGCGGCGTCGGACAGCCCGAGCACCCGTCGGACCTTCTCGTGGGCGGCGGTGGCCGCCTGGATGGCGTAGCGGCCCATGTCGCCCGTGTGGTCGCCGCTGTAGTTCATGGCCATGACGTTGACCGAGGAGACGGTGACGCCCTGCTGGCGGGCCGCGGTGAGCTGGGCGAGGGCGTCTGGCGTCAGCCCGTCCGGCATGGCGGGCAGCGTGAAGGAGACGTTCAGCCCCTCGTGGGTGCGCTGGACCAGGGCGATGGCCTGGGCCCGGCGGGCGGTGGCGGCGGGGTCGGCCAGGGCGTCGCCCTCGATGTCGAAGTCGGCCCGGATGATCCCGTAACGCTCGATCACCTCGGTGTACGCGGCGGCCAGTTGCGAGACGTCCTCGCAGGCCGTCGCCAGCTCCGCGCCGTCGGCGCCGCCGAAGGAGATCCGTACGTCACCGCCCGCCCGCCGGGTGGCCTCGATACGGGCCGTCAGCGCCGCGTCGTCGAAAGGGATGCCGCTGTCCCACGCCGGGGCGCAGCCATCGCCTGAGCTGTCACCCGAGCCGTCACCCGATACGACGAAGCCCAGGGTGAATTCCTTGATGCCGCGCGCCGCCGCGGCGGGCATGTCGTAGCGCGATCCGGCCCAGGCGCTGACGTACGGCATGAAGTCGGCGGGGGGCGGCGCGGGGCGGGGGGCGGCGTGCGAGGCCGCGTGGGGCGCCTCGGACGACTGCTCGCTGCCCGCCCAGACGGCGACGGTGGCGCAGAGCACGGCTCCGGCCATGGCGATTCCGCTCATGCGGGGGCTGGCCCTCAATCGCACGCGCTCTTCCTTCCGCTCCGGTGTGAAGGGGTGAGGGGATGTGAGGGCCGGGGGTCGGCCCCGGTCCGGTCTCTCCGTTCAACCTCGCACATCCGATCAAAAGTAACGAACTATGACACACCGCATGTTTGACACATAGGTTGTATGTCGTATTTTCTGCACTAGCCTCTGACGCATGGATGATCCTCAGTCAGAGGTGGCCGAGCGTGCGTCCTCGCGTCCCGTCCGCTCCGACGTGGCCGGGAAAGGGCCCGTGTTCGTGGACCTCTCCGGGCGCCGCGGCCGACTGGTACGGCACGCGGGCGCGCTCGCGGGGGCCGTCTGCTTCGGCTATTCGGCGGTCCTCGGGATGGGATTCGCGGGCGGTACGGCCATCGCTCCCGAGACGCTGATCCCGGGCCACCCCGTCACCACCGAGGCGTTCGGCCGGGAGCCGAAGGGCGCCCCGGAGGGACACCCGGGGGGACGTTCCGACGCGCATGAGTACCCGTCGGAAGACCATGGGTACTACCGCCCGGACGGCGACCCGGACCGCCCCCGTCCGTACTTCCCCGCGGACGCGCACCACGCGGGCGCCCGGAAGCCCACCGCACTCGCCCGTCCCGCCCCGCCCCGGACGCGCCGCGCACCCTCGGCGCGCGGTAAGCGGTCCGCGCGCGGCGAGCACGCCGCGCGCCCGGGCCGCCGCCCGGCCGCGCACCAGGCCGCGCACCACGCCCCGCGGCACCAGCGGTCCACGGCCCACCGGCCCGGCCACGCGCCGCATCACCCGCGGCCCCACAAGCCCGCCTCGTCGCATACGTCGCGCCCGGCGCCCCACAAGCCGCCGCGGAAGCCGGTGGACCCGGCGCCCGATCCGGCGCGGAAGCCCCCGGCCGCCCATCCCGCGAAGCCCGCCGAGCCGGGCCCCGACCGCCCCCAGAACCCCGGCAAGGGCCAGGCCAAGCCCCCGGTGAACGAGCCCGAGCCCCCGGTGTGGGGTCCGGCCACGCCCGCCGGGATCAACTGGCAGTCCCTCACGCCGTTCGGTGGCGGGGTGTCATGAGCGGCGGCAGACCGCTGAAGCTGCCGCGGCCACGCGGCCGCAGACTCCCGGCCCCCGGCAAAAAGCCCGGCAAGAAGCCCGGCGAGAGAACACGCGAGCCGCACCGCCTCCGGGGGCGCCTCAAGGTGCGTACCCGCACCCGGATGGCCTTCGCGCTGGCCACGCTGCTCGCGCTGGTCTGCGCCCTGCTGCTGGACGGCTATCTGTACGCCGAGATCGGCAACGACGCCCGGGTGCACGCCGCGCACTCGTACCGCAGCGTCCCCGAACGGCTGCGCCGCGGCGGACCGGTCCTCACCTTCGACCGGCGGGGAAAGGCGACCGAGCACTCCATCCCCGCCAAGACCATCGCGCTGACCTTCGACGACGGCCCGGACCCGCGCTGGACCCCGGAGATCCTCGCCGTGCTGCGCAAGCACCGCGTACCGGGGACGTTCTTCGTGCTGGGCCAGATGGTGGTCCGGCATCCGGGGCTGGTGCGCCGGATGGTGGCCGCCGGACATGAGATCGGCGTGCACACCTTCTCCCATGTCGACCTGTCCTACCAGGACAAGCGGCGGATGAACCGCGAACTGGCCCAGTCGCAGCTGGCGCTGGCGGGCGCCGCGGGCGTCACCAGTTCGCTGTTCCGGGCGCCGTACGCGTCGGAGGTCTCCGCGCTGGACGACCGCACCTGGCCGGTCCAGCGGCATGTGGGCGCCGAGGGCTACGTCAGCGCGTTCGTGGACACCGACAGCGAGGACTGGCGGCGGCCTCCGGTCAAGGAGATCGTCCAGAACGCCACCCCGCGCGGCACGAAGGGCGCGTCCGTGCTGTTCCACGACGCGGGCGGCAACCGCGCGCGGACCGTGAAGGCGCTGGAGCACTACATCAACCGGATGGCGGCGCGCGGCTACTCCTTCACCACCATCACCGGCGCGCTCGACGCCAAGAGCGCCAACCACCCGGCCCCGGCCGTCCGGGTGTGGGAGGGCCGGACGCTGATCTGGGCCGCGCTGGCCACCCAGTACGCGCTGCCGGTGCTCGTCGGGATGCTGGGCGTCGTCGGCTTCGCGGTGTTCGGGCGGCTGCTGCTGATGCTGGGGCTGGCCTGGTGGCACCACCGCTCCCGGTACCGGCGCCGCTACACCCTGGTGCAGGAGGTGAACGATCCGGTGAGCGTCGTCGTGCCCGCGTACAACGAGAAGGAGTGCATCGCCCACACCCTGAACTCCCTGTCCGCCTCCACCCACCCCATCGAGATCCTGGTGGTGGACGACGGCTCGACCGACGGCACCGCGGACATCGTGGCAGCGATGGGGCTGCCCAACGTGCGGGTGCTGCGCCAGCCGAACGCGGGCAAGCCCGCCGCGCTCAACAACGGCATCGCGAGCGCCCGCCACGAGCTGATCGTGATGATGGACGGCGACACCGTCTTCGAGCCCACCACCATCCATGAGCTGGTCCGTCCCTTCGCCGACGCCCGGGTCGGCGCGGTCGCGGGCAACGCCAAGGTCGGCAACCGGCGCAGGCTGATCGGCGCCTGGCAGCACATCGAGTACGTGATGGGCTTCAACCTCGACCGGCGGATGTACGACCTGCTGCGCTGCATGCCGACCATCCCGGGTGCGATCGGCGCGTTCCGCCACCGCGCGCTGCTGGACGCCGGGGGCATGAGCGCCGACACCCTGGCCGAGGACACCGACATCACCATCGCGCTGCACCGGGCGGGCTGGCGGGTGGTGTACCAGGAGCACGCGCGCGCCTGGACCGAGGCGCCGGGCACCCTGGGCCAGCTGTGGAAGCAGCGCTACCGCTGGAGCTACGGCACCATGCAGGCGCTGTGGAAGCACCGGCGCTCGCTGATCGACCGGGGGCCCTCGGGGCGGTTCGGCCGGGTGGGGATGCCGCTGGTGGTGCTCTTCCAGATCGTCACGCCGCTGTTCGCGCCGCTGATCGACCTGTTCACGCTGTACGGGATGATCTTCGTCGACCCGGTGCGCTCCCTCGCGGCGTGGTGCGCGCTGCTGCTGGTGCAGCTGCTGGGGGCGGCGTACGCCTTCCGGCTGGACCGCGAGCGGTACCGGGCGCTGGCCGTCCTGCCGCTCCAGCAGATCGTCTACCGCCAGTTGATGTATCTGGTGCTGCTGCATTCGTGCGTGACGGCGGCCACCGGCGCCCTGCTGCCCTGGCAGAAGCTCAAGCGCACCGGTGAGGTGGAGGCTCCGCGCGCCCCGGAGGCCGTACGGTGACCCACCTCACCGGTCCGCCCCGGACGGCGCGGGAAGATGGCGTGGCAGGGCAACGCTGTTCTGCACGGAGGTGTCCCCATGACAGACGACATGCCAGAAGACATGACCGGCGAGAACTACCGGACCGAGCACGACTCCATGGGTGAGGTGCGGGTGCCCGCCCACGCCAAGTGGCGGGCGCAGACCCAGCGCGCGGTGGAGAACTTCCCCGTCAGCGGGCAGCGCCTGGAGCGGGCGCACATCGAGGCGCTGGCCCGGATCAAGGCCGCGGCGGCCCGGGCCAACGCCGAGCTGGGCGTGGTGGAGGAGGACATGGCGGCGGCCATCGCGGAGGCGGCCGCGGAGGTCGCCGAGGGCCGCTGGGACGACCACTTCCCGGTGGACGTGTTCCAGACCGGCTCCGGCACCTCGTCCAACATGAACACCAACGAGGTGCTGGCCACGCTCGCGACCGAGCGGCTGGGCCGCCCGGTGCACCCCAACGACCATGTGAACGCCAGCCAGTCCTCCAACGACGTCTTCCCGTCCTCCATCCACGTCGCCGCCACCGCGGCCGTCACCGCCGACCTCATCCCGGCGCTGGACCACCTGGCCGAGGCGCTGGAGCGCAAGGAGGCCGAATTCGCCGAGGTGGTCAAGGCCGGGCGGACCCATCTGATGGACGCCACTCCGGTGACGCTGGGCCAGGAGTTCGGCGGCTACGCGGCACAGGTGCGGTACGGGGTGGAGCGGCTGCGCGCCTCCCTCCCCCGGCTGGCCGAGCTGCCGCTGGGCGGCACCGCCGTGGGCACCGGTATCAACACCCCGCCCGGCTTCCCGGCCGCCGTCATCGCCGAGCTGGCGCGGGCCACCGGGCTGCCACTGGCCGAGGCCCGGAACCACTTCGAGGCGCAGGGCGCGCGGGACGGGCTGGTGGAGACGTCCGGTCAGCTGCGGACCATCGCGGTCGGCCTGACCAAGATCTCCAACGATCTGCGCTGGATGGCGTCCGGTCCGCGCACCGGCCTCGCCGAGATCGCGCTGCCGGATCTGCAGCCCGGTTCGTCGATCATGCCGGGGAAGGTCAACCCGGTGATCCCCGAGGCGGTTCTGATGGTCGCGGCCCAGGTCACCGGCAACGACACGACCGTCGCCACGGCCGGGGCCGCCGGGAACTTCGAGCTGAACGTGATGCTCCCGGTGATCGCCAAGAATCTGCTGGAGTCGATCCGGCTGCTGACCAGTGCTTCCCGGCTGCTGGCGGACCGCACCATCGACGGGATCACCGCCGACGCGGAGCGCGCCCGGGAGTACGCGGAGTCCTCGCCGTCGGTGGTCACCCCGCTCAACCGCTACCTCGGCTACGAGGAGGCGGCGAAGGTCGCCAAGAAGTCCCTCGCCGAGCGGAAGACCATCCGCGAGGTGGTGCTGGAGTCGGGCTATGTGGAGCGCGGGCTGCTGACCCGGGAGCAGTTGGACGAGGCGCTGGACGTGCTGCGGATGACGCATCCGTAAGCCCCTGTTGTACTGTGCGTGCGGCATAGGTCACGGCACGGCGGCCCGGTCGCACCTAAGATCTGCTCATGACAGCGGACATCGTGGAGACGACGGACATGGCGGGCGGCGCCGGATGGGCGCCAGGGGATCACATCCTCTGGCGTTATCGCGCCAACGCCTCCGACGCCATCCACATCTGCCGTCCGGTGACCGTCGTCCGGGACACCCCGGAGCTGCTGGCCGTCTGGCTGGCACCCGGTACGGCATGCGTCAAGCCGCAGCTCGCCGACGGTACGCAGGTGCACCGCGAGCCGCTGTCCACGCGCTACACCAAGCCGCGCACCACCGCGCTGTCCCAGTGGTTCGGCACCGGGGTGCTCAAGCTCGCCCGGCCCGGAGAGCCCTGGTCGGTGTGGCTGTTCTGGGATCAGGGCTGGCAGTTCAAGAACTGGTACGTGAACCTGGAGGAGCCGCTGGCACGCTGGGGCCGCGGCGTGGACTCGGAGGACCACTTCCTGGACATCGCGGTCTACCCGGACCACAGCTGGGAATGGAAGGACGAGGACGAGTTCGCGCAGGCGCAGCGGGCCGGTCTGATGGACGGTGAGCAGGCCGAGCGGGTACGGGCGGCGGGCCGGGCCGCCGTGCGGCTCATCGAATCCTGGGACGCGCCGTTCCGGGAGGGGTGGGAGGAGTGGCGTCCGGACCCGTCGTGGACGGTCCCCGTCCTCCCGGCGGACTGGCACCGTATCGACAGGGGGCGTACGTCGGCGCACTCGAGGTCCTGAACCTCTTGCTGTGTCCCCGTGTTTCAAACGTAGGATCGTCGTCCGGAACACTGCACATGCGGGAAACAAGACATAGGCGCAACTCACGGACGATGCGCACGATCTGACGCAATGTCACAGGAGGGGCGGGAGTCGTGAGCGGTGAGGACGACTACGGCGACGGCTATGCGGGCTACGAGGACTTCGACCGCCTGGCACTCGACCGCAGCGGTCAGGCGGAGGCGTTCGACGCGATAGGCGACCGTTACGACGACGCCTTCCCGCGCAAGGATGGCCAGGTCGCGGCCGGTCAATGGCTGGCCGACACGCTGCCGCCCGGGTCCCGCGTACTCGACGTCGGCTGCGGTACGGGGCTTCCCACGGCCCGTCAGCTGACCGCCGCCGGACACCGGGTGACCGGCATCGACATCTCCCCCGGGATGCTGAAGCTGGCCCGGGACAATGTGCCGGACGCCGACTTCCAGCAGGTGGACATCGTCGACCTGAGGGTGGGCGGCCGGTACGGCCCCGGGGGTTCCCGGGAGCTCGGCCCCTTCGACGGCGTCGCCGCCTACTTCTCGCTGCTGCTGCTGCCCCGCCCGGAGATCCCGTACGCCCTGCGCGCCCTGCACGCCGCGCTGAGACCCGGCGGGCTGCTGGGACTGGCCATGGTCGAGGCGGACGTCGACGACTTCGCCATCCCGTTCCTCGGCAACTCGGTCCGGGTATCCGGTTATCTGCGGGACGAACTTCGGCAGGTCGTACGCGATGCGGGCTTCGAGATCGCCGGGGAGGACTCGCATGCGTACGCCCCGGCCAGCACGGACGTACCACCCGAGATCCAGCTCTATCTGAACTGCCGACGACGTGCCTGACACTCGGTGCGCCCCCGACGAGACGGGGGCGCACGGCCCCGGACGGATGGAAACCCACGCGTGACGGAGCACCCCACCTCCCACAACAGGCGACAGGCCGCCGGCCCCGCCGCCGCCTCGGGCGCGCCCGAGGACGCGCACGGCGCGGTCCCGGACCCGCGGACCGCCGTGCGGCAGACGGCCGCCCCCGGCCAGGAGCCGGGCGGCGGCCGGCCGCGTCCCGCCTTCCCCGCGGACGGCCCGGCGGCCGCCCCGGGCTCCGGCGACGCCCCGGCCCCGGACCCGGACGGAGCCCCGGCCGACGGGGACGCCCGGCCACGGCCCGCGCGCCGCGGCCGGGACAAGGCCGCGCCACGCGGCGGCGGGGGAACGCCACGCGGCGACGGAGAGGCGAAGCGCGCCGGTGGAGGGACGCGGCGCCGGACCACGGCGGCGGAGAGCGAGCAGCCGGAGCACGGCACACCGGAGGGCGAACCTGTGTGGGACGCGGACCGCAATGCCGCCAGAAGCGCGGCGCGCCGACCCGGGGCCCGGGACGACGCCCCCAGCACCACGGCGGGCGAACACCCGGCCCCCACGCGGCCGGACGCGGCCACGCCGGGCGGCTCGGCGACGTCGGCGGGCTCGGCCACCTCGGCGGGTGAGGTCGCGGCCGCCAGTCAGGTGGGGTACACCACCCCCGAGGGCGGGATGCCCGCCGTACCGCCCTCGAACGCGCTTGGCGCCGACGGCACCGCCGCCATGCGGGACCGCAGCGGGGACCGGCTGCGGTTCGTCGGGGCGGCGACGCGGCGCATCGCGCGCGGCATCGACCTCGACGAGATCGTGCTCGGCCTGTGCCGGGCCACCGTGCCCACGTTCGCCGACGCGATCCTGGTCTATCTGCGCGACCCGCTGCCGGTCGGCGACGAGCGCCCGGTCGGCCCGGTGGTGCTGCGGCTGCGCCGCACCGACCGCATCCCGACGGACGCGGACACCGAGAGCGGACGGCTGCCGCTGATGTCCTCGCAGTCCGATCTGGCGCCCGCCGTGGGCGGCGGCCCCGCCGCCGAGCTGTGCGAGGTGGAGGCGGGCGGTCCGCTGGCCGAGGTGCTGCGCGGGGTGCGGCCGGTGTTCGGCGACTCACAGGCCGCCCGCGCCGCCCTGCCCGAACTCCTCGGCGAAGGACCGACGGTGGCGACCGGTCAGCGCACCGTGCTGGCCCCGCTGCGCGGCCGCCGCCGGGTGATCGGCGCGGCCGTCTTCGTACGCCGCCCGGACCGGCCGCCGTTCGAGCCGGACGATCTGCTGGTCGCCGCCCAGCTGGCCACCCACACCGCGCTCGGCGTGGACAAGGCGGTGCTGTACGGGCGCGAGGTCTACATCGCGGACGAGCTGCAGCGCACCATGCTGCCCGACTCGCTGCCGCAGCCCACCGGCGTCCGGCTGGCCAGCCGCTATCTGCCCGCGGCCGAGACCGCACGGGTCGGCGGCGACTGGTACGACGCGATCCCGCTGCCCGGCAACCGGGTCGCGCTGGTCGTCGGCGACGTCATGGGCCACTCCATGACCTCGGCCGCGATCATGGGCCAGCTGCGCACCACCGCGCAGACCCTGGCCGGGCTCGACCTGCCGCCGCAGGAGGTGCTGCACCACCTCGACGAGCAGGCCCAGCGGCTCGGCACCGACCGCATGGCCACCTGCCTGTACGCGGTCTACGACCCGGTCGCGCACCGCATCGTGGTCGCCAACGCGGGCCATCCGCCGCCCCTGCTGCTGCACCGCGGCGGCCGCGCCGAGGTGCTGCGGGTGCCGCCGGGGGCGCCGATCGGGGTCGGCGGGGTCGACTTCGAGGCCGTCGAGCTGGACGCGCCCGCCGGGGCCACCCTCATGCTCTACACCGACGGCCTGGTCGAGTCGCGGGTGCGCGACGTGTGGACCGGGATCGAGCAGCTGCGCGAGCGGCTCACCGCCACCGCCCGGCTCACCGGCCCCAACCCGCCGCCGCTGGAGCCGCTGTGCGACGAGGTGCTGGACATGCTCGGCCCCGGCGACCGCGACGACGACGTGGCGCTCCTGGCGGCCCGCTTCGAGGGCATCGCGCCCAGCGACGTCGCGTACTGGTTCCTCGACCCGAAGGCCCAGACCGCCGGTCAGGCCCGCCGCCTGGCCCGCCGGGCGCTGGCCCGCTGGGACCTGGAGGATCTGACGGACGCGGTGGAACTGCTGGTCAGCGAGGTGGTCACCAACGCCGTGCGGTACGCGGAGCGGCCCATCACCCTGCGGCTGCTGCGCACCGACGTGCTGCGCTGCGAGGTCGGCGACGACGTACCGCAGCTGCCCCGGCTGCGCCAGGCGCGCCCCTCCGACGAGGGCGGGCGCGGGCTGTACCTGGTCAACCGGATGGCGCGCCGGTGGGGCGCGACCCGGCTGTCCACGGGCAAGGTCGTCTGGTTCGAACTGGCCATGCCGTCCTGAGCCGCCCGGCCCGGAAAGTACGGAAGCGGCCGCCCGGCACCCAAGGTGCCGGGCGGCCGCTTTCGTCAGCCGGTCGGAACGGTCAGCCTCCGGTTTGCCCGTCGCCCTGGCCGCCGCCGTCCTCATTGCCCGGCGGGTTCAGGGTCGTCGGGTTCAGGGTCGGCGGGGTCACGGGCGTGGACGGGGGCGTCGTCGGGGTCGCGGGCGTGGTCGGCGCGGTGGGCGTGTCGTCCGCGGTCGGGCTCTTGCTCGCGGTCGGGGGCGCGGACGTGGTCGGGGGCGCGGACGTGGTCGCCGGCGGCTCCGTGTCCGTCGTCGGCGGGGGCGGCGCGTTGTTTTCCAGCTCGGTGTCCAGGTCGAACTTCGTGGTCGACGAGCCGTTCAGGGTGCTGCCCATGTACGAGCCCCAGATCTTGGCCGGGAAGTCACCACCGTTGACCCGGCCGCCGCCGGCCACGCCCTTGAGCGTGACCTGCTTGCCGCCCTTCGCCTCGCCGAACATGCCGACCGAGGTGACCAGGTCGGGCGTGTAGCCGGTGAACCAGGCCGACTTGTTGTCGTCCGAGGTACCGGTCTTGCCCGCCATCTCCTGGCCCTTGGTGCGCACGGCCTGGCCGGTGCCGTCGTCGACCACACCGGTCAGCACCTGGGTGACGGAGTCGGCCGCGCCACGGCTGATCGCCTGGCCGTTGGTCGGGTCCGGCAGGTCGGCCTGCTGGTCCTCGCCCTTCTGGGCCGACTTCACGAACGCCGGGGTGACCTTCTTGCCGTGGTTGTCGAGGGTCGCGTAGACCCCGGCCATCTCCTTGGGGCTGGCGCCCATCACGCCCAGCGACATCGCGGGGCGCACGTCGAAGCCGTTGCTCACCTGGCCGGTCATGCCGAGGTCCATGGCGGTGCTCTTGACCTTGTCCAGGCCCACGTCCACCGCCATCTGCGCGAAGACGGAGTTGACGGACTTGTTCATCGCCTTCTGGACGTTGATCGAGCCGTAGGACTTGTTGTCCTCGTTCGGCGGCGCGAAGGCGGTGACGCTGCCCTTGACGGCCCGCCTGCTGGTGCCGTCGTAGAGCGTGCTCGCGGTGATCGGCGTACCGCTCTGGGTCGTCGATCCGTTCTCGTAGGCCGAGGCCAGGATGAGCGGCTTGAAGGTGGAGGCGGGCTGGTAATCCGCGCGGGTGGCGTTGTTGGTGTAGTGCTCCGTGTAGCCCGCGCCGCCGTACATCGCCACGATGCCACCGGTCTTGGGGTCCACCGAGACCGCGCCGACCTGGGCGTCCTTGTCCGCCTGGCGCTTCTTCGGGTCCAGCTTGTCGGTCAGCTCGGTGCGGACCGCCTTCTCCAGCGCCGTCTGCTTCTTCTTGTTGATGTTGAGGGTGACCGTCCAGCCGCCGGCCTCCAGCTCGTTCTCGCTCACGCCCTCCTTGTACAGCTCCTTCTTGGCCGCCTCGATCACATAGCCGGTCTGGCCGTCGAGCCCGGGAATGGGGCGGGGCGCGATGGGCTTTTCGAACTTCAGCCCGTCGCGCTCGCTCTTGGGCAGCCAGTCCATCTCGACCATGTTGTTGAGGATGTAGTTCCAGCGGGCGACGACCAGCTTCTTGCCGTTGGGGCCCGCCGTTGAATAGTCGTACTGACTGGGGGCCTGGAGCAGTGCCGCGAGATAGGCGCCCTGCTGGACCGTCAGCTTGTCGGCGTCCTTGTTGTAGTACGCGCGGGCGGCGGCCTGGATGCCGTAGGCGCCACGGCCGTAGTAGCTGGTGTTGATGTAGCCCTGGAGGATGTAGTCCTTGGACTGGTCCTGGTCCACCTTGAGGGAGATCACCAGCTCCTTGAGCTTACGGCTGACCGTCTGCTCCTGGCTCAGGTAGTAGTTCTTGACGAACTGCTGGGTGATGGTCGAGCCACCCTGCTTGCCCCGGCCGAGGGCGGTGTTGATCAGACCGCGCGCGGTGCCGGAGAAGGACACACCGGAGTCGGTGTAGAAGTCCTTGTTCTCCGCGGCGACGAAGGTGTGCTGCACCTTCTTGGGGATCTTGGAGAGCGGCACCGACTCGCGGTTGACCGAGCCCTCCTTCGCCATGATCGCGCCGTCGCTGTACTTGTAGATGTTGGCTTCCGCCGTCGCCGCGGCGTTGGCGGGCGGGACCTTCACCAAGAAGTACGCGATGAAGAACGCCCCGACCCCCAGGGCACCCAGCCCGACGAAGTAGGCCAACACCATCTTCCAGGTGAAGAACCGCCGTATGCCCCCCTGCTTAGCGGTCTTCCTGGCTCTGCGTGCGCCCTTCTGCCGCGCCCGCCGATCGTCCGCTCTACCCATCTCTCCCGCCGCTCCAGTCCATCAGCCCCCCAGCCCAGCTCATGAAGCTAGCACCGCAACTACCGGCAAATACTCATCGATCAAGCTTTTTCCGTACGTGACAAAGAGCACGTCGCTCACGGGAACTTGACTCCCCAGGGCCGCCGAGGGTTGCACAGGAACCTAAATGTGTTATCACTTTGCTAGGCACTCTCGAAAAGAAACGGGGACCCCGTGACCGACACCGACACACCCACCGCAACCGACACCACCCCCACCGCCGACATACCGGCCATCCCCGAGCCGCAGATACGGGAGCGGCCCGCCAAGAACATCAGCGGCGGTCTCGCCCTGCTGCTGGGCCTGGCCGGGCTGGTCGCCGGGGTCGGGCTGATCCTCGCCGGGGCCGCCGTCGCCGCCGACCACAAGGGCGCCGGGTCCACCGCGCTGATCGTCGCCGGGATCGTGGTGATCCTCACCTCGCTCTTCACCATGGGCGGGCTGAACATGGTCGCGCCGGGCGAGGCCCGGGTCGTCCAGCTCTTCGGCCGCTACCGCGGCACCATCCGCACCGACGGACTGCGCTGGGTGAACCCGCTGACCAGCCGGGAGAAGATCTCCACCCGGGTGCGCAACCACGAGACCGCGGTGCTCAAGGTCAACGACGCGTACGGCAACCCGATCGAGCTGGCCGCCGTCGTGGTCTGGAAGGTCGAGGACACCGCGCAGGCGATGTTCGAGGTGGACGACTTCCTGGAGTTCGTCGCCACCCAGACCGAGGCGGCCGTACGCCACATCGCCATCGAGTACCCCTACGACGCCCACGACGAGGACGGCCTCTCGCTGCGCGGCAACGCCGAGGAGATCACCGAGAAGCTCGCGATCGAGCTGCACGCCCGGGTCGACGCGGCCGGGGTCCGCATCATCGAGTCGCGCTTCACCCATCTCGCGTACGCCCCGGAGATCGCCTCCGCGATGCTCCAGCGGCAGCAGGCGGGCGCGGTGGTCGCCGCCCGGCGGCAGATCGTGGACGGCGCGGTGGGCATGGTCGAGGCGGCCCTGGCCCGCATCACCGAGCAGGGGATCGTGGAACTGGACGAGGAGCGCAAGGCCGCGATGGTCAGCAATCTGATGGTGGTGCTGTGCGGGGACCGCTCCCCGCAGCCCGTCCTCAACACCGGCACGCTCTACCAGTGACAGACCGAGACGAAGAAGGCGCTGCAGGCGCCGCCGGGGGAGGCCGTGGGCCGCGGCGGCAGCGCAAGCAGACGCTGCTGCGGCTCGACCCGGCGGTATACGACGCCCTCGCCCGGTGGGCGGGCGAGGAGCTGCGCAGCGCCAACGCGCAGATCGAGTTCCTGCTGCGGAAGGCGCTGTCGGACGCGGGCCGACTGCCCGGAACGGCCCGCCCGATCCCCCGCCGCGGCCGCCCGCCCCGCGCTGCGGACGGGGCGGCGGGCGGCGCGGCGGGCAGCGACGGGCCCGATGACAGCGCCGACGGCGAATCCGGGGGCCGAACCCCGCAGTAGGGCTCTGACCTGCACTGACGCGCCGTACACCGCATCTATACACACGAGGTATACGCGTGGTGTAGAGTGCCGTGCATGTCAATCGGCCACACGCTGCTCGGACTTCTGGAGTCCGGTCCACGACACGGGTACGACCTCAAGCGCGCCTTCGACGACAAGTTCGGTCACGACCGCCCGCTGCACTACGGACAGGTCTACTCGACCATGTCCCGGCTCCTGAAGAACGGCCTCGTCGAGGTCGACGGCGTCGAGCACGCGGGCGGTCCGGAGCGCAAGCGCTACGCGATCACCGACGCGGGCATCACCGATGTGGAGCACTGGCTCGCTCAGCCCGAGAAGCCCGAGCCCTACCTCCAGTCGGTCCTCTACACCAAGGTCGTCCTCGCGCTGCTCACCGGGCGCGACGCCGCCGATCTGCTCGACGTCCAGCGCGCGGAGCATCTGCGGCTGATGCGCGAGCTGACCCAGCGCAAGCGCGGCGGCGACCTCAGCGACCAACTCATCTGCGACCACGCCCTCTTCCATCTTGAGGCCGACCTGCGCTGGCTTGAGCTCACCGCGGCCCGCCTCAACCCACTCGCCAAGGCGGTGCGTTCATGACTCCGGCGGGCTCCCTGCTGATGGCCGACGACCTCCACAAGTCGTACGGCCACACACCCGCGCTGGACGGCGCGGAATTCTCCATCCACCCCGGCGAGGTCGTCGCCGTCATGGGCCCCTCCGGCTCCGGCAAGTCGACCCTGCTGCACTGCCTGGCCGGGATCGTCCGGCCGGACTCCGGCTCGGTGCACTACGGCGGGCGCGAGCTGTCCGCCATGTCGGACAGCGAGCGCAGCGGCCTGCGCCGCGGCGAGTTCGGCTTCGTCTTCCAGTTCGGCCAGCTCGTCCCCGAGCTGACCTGTGTGGAGAACGTCGCGCTGCCGCTGCGGCTCAACGGGGTCAAGCGCAAGGAGGCCGAGGCCCGGTCGCTGTTCTGGATGGAGCGGCTGGAGGTCGCCGCCGTGGCGGCCAAGCGGCCCGGCGAGGTCTCCGGCGGCCAGGGGCAGCGCGTCGCGGTGGCCCGCTCGCTGGTCACCGGGCCGCGAGTGCTCTTCGCCGACGAGCCGACCGGCGCGCTGGACTCCCTCAACGGCGAGCGGGTGATGGAGCTGCTGACCGAGGCGGCCCGGGAGACCCGTACGGCCGTCGTCCTGGTCACCCATGAGGCGCGGGTCGCCGCGTACTCCGACCGCGAGGTCGTCGTGCGCGACGGCAAGGCGCGGGACATGGCGGGCGCCCGATGAGCGGCCCCGACGACGGCCACACCGGCCCGGGCGGCCACACCGGCCAGGCGACTCTGACCCTGAGGACCGCACCGCCCCAGCCCCCGGCCCCGGCCCCCGAGCCCCCGCAGCGCCCCGGCATCGCCCGCTGGGCCGCGGACCTCGCCATGGGCGGGCGGTTCGCGATCAGCGGCGGACGGGAGAGCTGGGCCAGGACGATCATGACGGCGGTCGGGGTCGGCCTCGGCGTCACGCTGCTGCTGTTCGCCGCCTGCGTCCCCACCATGGACGCCGAGCGCACCGCGCGGGCCAACGCCATCGCCGCCTTCGGCTTCGGGGAGGAGCCGAAGCCGGGCCCCGGCACGGTCCACCTCGCCCAAGCGGACACCGACTTCCGCGACATGGACATCTCGGGCATGGTGATGGCGCCCGACGGCGAGGGTCCGCCCCATCCGCCGGGCGTCAGCGGCGTTCCGGCCGCCGGGGAGATGTACGTCTCCCCCGCGCTGAAGAAGCTGCTCGCCTCCGACGAGGGCAAGCTGCTCCGGGACCGCTTCCCGTACCGCGTCGCCGGGGTGATCGGCGACAGCGGACTGTCCGGCCCCACCGAGCTGCGCTACTACGCGGGGATCACCCCGAAGCAGTTCGACAGCGTCCCCTCCAGCTACCACCTCGACACCTGGGGTGCCACGGACACCAGCGGCGACGGGCTGGACCCCATGCTGGTGCTGCTGGTCATCATGGGCTGTGTGGTGCTGCTGCTGCCGGTGCTCATCTTCATCGCCACGGCCACCCGCTTCGGCGGCGAGCGCCGCGACCGGAGACTGGCCGCGCTGCGGCTGGTCGGCGCCGACATCCGGATGACCCGGCGGATCGCCGCGGGCGAATCGCTCTTCGGCTCGGTCCTCGGGCTCGCGGTCGGCGCCACGCTCTTCCTGCTGCTGCGGGAGGCCGTCGGCGGTGCCTCGATGATGAACCTCAGCTTCTTCACCTCCGACATCACGCCCACCCTCCCGCTCGCCCTGGCGATCGCGCTGACCGTGCCCGCCTCGGCCGTCGCCGTCACGCTCATCGCCCTGCGCGCCATCGCCATCGAACCACTGGGCGTCGTACGGAACGCCACCCCCAAGCGGCGGCGGCTGTGGTGGCGGCTGCTGCTGCCGCTCCTCGGCGTCGGGATGCTGGCCCCGCTCGCGGGCGGCTTCGGGGCGACCAGTTCGGGCGGCGGCGACTTCCAGGCGTACCAGGCCGCGGCCGGTGCCGTGCTGCTCCTCATCGGCACCACCGCGCTGCTGCCG
The DNA here is from genome assembly GCF_040629205.1 of Streptomyces sp. NPDC005962. Taxonomy (NCBI): domain Bacteria; kingdom Bacillati; phylum Actinomycetota; class Actinomycetes; order Kitasatosporales; family Streptomycetaceae; genus Streptomyces; species Streptomyces sp. NPDC005962. The sequence goes on from NZ_JBEXVE010000047.1 coordinate 22,274, forward strand.
TGGATGGTCGAGTCCGTCGTGGAACGCTTCGGCAAGGGCCCGGTGCCCTGGCAGCTCGCCACCCGGCGGCTCCAGCTCAGCAGCGGCACCGCGGCGCGCGCGGTCAGCGGCATCACGGTGGCGGTCGCCGGGGCCATCGCGCTCCAGATGCTCTTCGCGAGCGTGCAGTCCCACAGCACCGAAAAGACGGACCAGGACCCGAACCGCGCCCAGCTGTCGATGGGCATGGTGGTGGACAACGGCGCCCAGGCCCGCGACGCCTTCGACCGGCTCGGCGCGACCAAGGGCGTCCGCAGCGTGCTCGGGGTCACCCAGGACCAAATCTCCAAGCCGAGCGGCAAGGCGAAGGACCCGGCCGACATCCCGACCGACTCCCTCACCGTCGCCGACTGCCCCGCACTGCGTGAGTTGGCGCACCTGAAGAGCTGCCGGGACGGCGATGTCTTCGTCGTCGGCGCACCACCGGCCGACGCGGAGGCCGATGGGGAAGTGGCCTACGCGCCGCCCCCTCAAGTCCCCTTCGCGAAACCCGGCGCGCAGGTCAACCTGAGCTTCGACGACGAGGGCATGCCCACGATCGGCAAGCAGAAGCTGTGGACGATCCCCAGTTCGGCCACGACGGCGAAGCCCAGGAAGGATCCGACCGGCACGTACCGCTCCGGCGTCTTCGCCACCCCCGGCGCCTTCGACATCACGCAGCTGGCCGACCCGCAGGCGGTGGCGATGATGCGGATGGACCCGAAGGTGCCGGACGCCAACGAGTACGTGCGCAACGCCAGCGTGACGATCGACCCGGCGATGGACGTGATCCAGATCTCCGGCTTCTCGCAGTCGGACGACTTCCAGACGATCCGCAATGTCCTGTACATCGGCGCCACCGCGACGCTGCTGCTCATCGGGGCCAGCATGATCGTGACCACCCTGGAGCAACTGCGGGATCGCAAGCGGCTGCTGTCGGTCCTGGTCGCCTTCGGCACCCGGCGCTCCACGCTCAGCTGGTCCGTCCTGTGGCAGACCGCGATCCCGGTGGTGCTGGGTCTCGCGCTGTCGGTCGCGGGCGGACTGGCGCTGGGCACGCTGCTGCTGAAGATGGTCGGTGAGGAGATGGCCGTGGACTGGGCCGGACTCGCGATGATGACCGGCATCGGCGCGGGCGTCATCGTCCTGGTGACCCTGGCCAGCCTGCCTCCGCTGTGGCGCATGATGCGCCCGGAGGGGCTGCGTTCGGAGTAGCCGCCCCGTCGATAGGCCCGGAACGCGCCGTCGCGGCGGGGAGGAGGAACCCCCGCCGCGGCGGCGCGTCCGCGTGCGTCCCGCGTCGGCGTGCCCCTCGTGTCAGCGCGCCACCCGCACCGGCAGCGGCCGCACCGCCTCGCGGAGCGTGGCGGCCAGGGCCTCGAACTCCTCCGCCCGCGCTGCCCCGGCCCGCATGGCCAGGGCGATACGGCGGGCGGGGGCCGGGTCGGCGAAGTCACCGGTGGCCAGCTCGCCGTTGCGCCCGGTCTCGACCCGCAGCGCGGTACGCGGCAGCAGCGTCACCCCGAGCCCGCCGCCCACGAGTTGCACCAGCGTGGAGAGCCCGGCGGCGGTCGTGGTCACCGGGGCTCCCTCGGTGCGACCGGCCTCGCGGCAGATGTCCAGGGCCTGGTCGCGCAGGCAGTGGCCCTCGTCCAGCAGCAGCAGATCCAGCTCCTTGAGCGCCTCGCGGGGGATGTCCGTACGCCCGCCCAGCCAGTGGTCCCGGGGCGTGACCAGCACGAAGTCCTCGTCGAAGAGCGGCAGTTCCACCACCCCCGGGGCACCCAGCGGGACCGCGAGCAGCAGCAGGTCGAGCCGCCCCTGGGCGAGCCCGTCCAGCAGCGAGCCGGTCTGCTCCTCGTGGACCTGGAGGTCGAGGCGCGGGTAGTTCTCGTTCACCACCCGCAGCACGGTCGGCAGCAGATACGGGGCCACCGTCGGGATCACCCCGAGCCGCAGCACCCCGGTGAACGGCGCCCGCGCCGCCTCGGCCTCCTCCAGCAGCGCACCGACCTCCGCGAGTACGGAGCGTGCTCGCACGGCCAGCCGCTCACCCGCCGGACTGAGCAGCACCTTGCGGGTCGTACGCTCCAGAAGCTGAACTCCGAGCGTGTCCTCCAGGGCCGCGACGGCGCCCGAAAGGGCGGGCTGGCTCATCCCGATGGCGGCCGCCGCATCCCGGAAGTGCAGATGCTCGGCGACCGCGGCGAACGCCTTGAGCTGGGACAAGCTCGGCTGACGCGGCTTTCCGGCGGGTGTCGCTGTTGCGGCCACTGATAGCCACCTCCAATCAACTTCACCGAGTCTAGCTATTTCACTGATCAATGTGCGATGTGCCAGGGTGGAGATCGTCCAACCCCGGGAAACCCCCACAAAGGGTCCCTCCCACGCGAAAGCTGCAAGGAGAAACGTGCTCACTGTCGGTGACAAGTTCCCCACGTACGACCTGACCGCCTGCGTGTCGCTGGAAAGCGGCAAGGAGTTCGAGCAGATCACCCACAAGTCCTACGAGGGCAAGTGGCGCGTGGTTTTCGCATGGCAAAGGACTAGCCAACCACCCTTCTTTTTTTTAGCGTGGTTGTCATGACCAGTACACGACGCAGCAGCCTCCAGACCAGCACCGACGTCGCAGCCTTCGCTACCGGCGACCTGGTTCCCCTAGGCGCGTACGCCCGCCTCAGCGAGGACAAGGCCCTACGCGCCGACGCGGACCCAGAGCGCGAGGAGGGCGAGCAGACGACCGACCAGCTCAAGCGGTGCCGCGCCGCCGCCGCCCGCCACGGCGGGGTGATCGTCAGGGAATACAACGACAACAACACCCCCGCCAGCGATCCATTCATCACACGCACAGACTTCGAGCGGATGCTCGTGGATCTTGAGAGCGGGGCAATTCGCGGAATCCTCTTTACTCACTCGGACCGCCTAGCGCGACTGGAATACGACGCAGCCCGCATCAATCGCATTTTCGCCATGCATCCCGATTACGTCGGCCGAGAGCTTGACGGGAGCGCGGATCTTTCCACTCCAGAGGGCCGGGCAATGTTCATGATGAAGGCGACAGTGGGTGGTCTGGAAGTACATAACACACGCCGCCGAGTCAGTGGCACAAACAAATCCCGGGCCCAACGAGGCAGGAAGGGGAAAGGACGCCGCGCCTTTGGCTGGCTCAAAGACGACGAAACGCTACACCCAATAGAGTCAAAAGATCTCAGGGCCGCCATCCTTGCAATTCCACGGGGAAAACTGGTCGGCGAAATTCGCAAGGAATGGATGAAAAAGGGCTACGTCCCTCAGAGGAATTCTAATGGAAAGCAGAATCTGCCGGTTGCACACAGCTCCGTAGAACAGCGCCTTGTGAATCCTCGCAACTGCGGGTACGTCACTTACGTCTCCGTGGCAGAAAGGCGCCAAAACGGGCGCTTATGGCTCCCTGATCACGTGGTGGAAGTAGACGGAAAGCCGGTGACCGGAAAGTGGGACACAGTCTGCACCCCGGAGGAATGGCGGGCATGCGTAGGGACTCTTGAGGAGCGCAAGAAAGCACATCAAGAAGGGCTCACCAAGCCGCATTCTACGATCGTAAAGTACCTCCTTTCAGGGTGGGGTCGATGCGGGAAATGCAGTTCTGTGGTGTGGATGAATCCCTACGACAAGAGTAAGCCCGCATACGAAAAATACGGGTTCCGATATGCCTGCCTGGTAAATCAGGGCGGATGCGGAGGAGTCACACGCGTGGGTCCGCCAGTCGACGAGCACGTGACAGATGCCTATCTTGAGCACATGCGCCGGAACATTGGAGCCGTCGAACCAGTCGAGGCGGAAGTCCCCGAGGACCACGAGCCTCGACTACAGGAAATTGCCGCCGAAATCGACGTCACCAATGAGCGGCGCAGGGAGAAGCGAATCTCGATAACGGCAGCACTGGACATAATCGAGGAGCTAGAGCAGGAGAAGGCGCAGCTAAAGCGCAAACAGCGGGAGGCTGCTGCCAAGATCGCACAGGTATCCACGAATTCCACGCCGGACCTGCTCAAAGAGTGGGAGAATTACACAATCAGCGAGCGCCGGGCCCTAATGCAGCAAGAAATCCGGACCGTGATCATTCACCCAGTGGGACGCGGAAAGCGTTTCGACCCACGGTTCATAGAAATTGTGTGGCGCGAATAAGACCCCAATAGAAAGACCCCCCTCATTGCCGGAGGGGGGTCTTTCTATTCAAGAGGTTTCAGGCCCCATAGTTTCAGCATGCGCTTTCTCCATGCTTCATCACGCCGAGGAGCCTTCGCCAACTCACGCTCCATCCATTCCTCTTTTGTCATGGGCTGGTGCTTCTTTCTCGCGTGCTCAGCCAAAGCCACCACCCGCCGCAGCTTTGCCGTTTTCCTCCTTTCCGATATCACGAGCCACGGCAAGATCCGCAGCGATTCCCGTCGCTATCTCCGCCTCAGCCAATGAGTGACCCGAACTGGCATAGCGCCAAGCCGACTCCACTGACAGCTCTTCCGCGCTCTCTTCTCTGTCTCCCGACCGGTATGCAGCACGCACGGCTTGGAGCGCCGCGTAGGTGGTGGAGTACCGCCGGGATTTGGTGAGGACATGCCCCCTGTATCCAAGGGTGTGGGCCCAGAGACGCAGGCGCAGGGACTCCAGGGCAGGAATGCCGCCGAGACGCCAGCAGGCGCCCATGAGGGCCCGTACATGAGAGGTGACGGGCAAAAGGCCAATCTCCGACGCCGACTCAATCGGCCTGTCTATTCCCCCGACATCTCCCACACTCTTACTGACGTACTTAGCCACGTACGCGGCCACCGCGCTATCCGTGACTGTGGCCCGCGCAGTCTCAGCGCTGATTGGGTGCACGTCGAACTGGTCACCCCACTTGATGATGTACTCCCCCAGCGCCGGAGCGTACGGCGTTCGAGTTTCCACGTCCTCTACCGCACTCTCAACGACATCAGACAGCACCCGAGAACTGACCTGCGATGGCGGTGGCGTTGAAGGACCATCCGGACCATCCACCCGAATCACCGCGTGCACATGAACAGCGCCGCGTTTCTGGTATTCCGCGACTTTCGCGAAAGAGACCCGCAGGTGATCATTCAAATCACGCTGCTTTACGGAAAGGGTCGCCGCCAAATGACGTCGAATCAGAATGCAGGTACGGTTCCACAGCTCGCCCGCTTTCGCGTGCCAGAGAACATGAGCCGAGTACTCATAGCAGGCTGGACACAGCGGCTGACCAACTGCGTTATCAGAATCGTCATGAATGGCGCCGCAGCCCAGATGGCTTCCATGGGTGCATTGGTCGCCGGAGCGTCTAGGCCGACACTGCTGATCAGTGGTAGCACGATGGACTGGCCCGAAGCCCGGAGCTGTCAGGGTGACGAACAGCCGGGGGTGGCCAGCAACAGCAGAGGTGACGGTTTTCCCGCCCAGGAGTCCGGCGCGCACCAGGTGGAACGTGTCGCCGCTATGCATGCGAGAGCATGGCCCACAGCGGCTCTCACGGCGGTTTCCGCAGCGGACGGCCAGGACGCCGTGAGGCTCATTGGCAGTGCTGTAGACCCGCAGCACGTCGCCCGTCGCTGCTTCACGGGTGGTGGTTTGGCCAGAGAGGTAGATCGGGTGGGCGCAGCCGCCGATGGCGTGCATTTGGTCGAGCCAGCGCCGGAATTCAGGGTTTTGGACCACCCGGATCATGTCGCGTTCGGTACTTGTGAGAGCGCGCAGGCGCTCCGCCGTTAGGAGTGCGGAGCGCCGTGCACGATCGTCATTCCAGACGTTCACGGAGGTGCCCTTTCTCGACGGGCCGTCAGGAGGACGGCCACAGAATTCGGATGGATGAGGTGGGACATTGGTGCGTACTCCTTTGTGTGGCCCGGGGTATTGGTGGCTTGCTGCAATCGCAGGGATGGCGAACCGGTCAGTTCCTAGGCGGCCGACGCCGACAGCAGCGACACCGCCGGAGACGGCCACTCCGAGTGCGGAAACGCAGCCGCCCGCAGCCACGGCACCTCACATATAGGTGAGGCATGATGCGCTCCTTTCTTGATCAGCTACCCGGGAAGGACGTAAGTCCGCACCCATTCCAGGAAGTTGGCGATTGTGAGACCTGGTGTGGTGCTGGCCATGGTGAATCCCCAGAGGAAGAAGAGGGAACCGACCCACCACACGACTTCCCGAGACCGTACGACCATGACGCAGAGAATTCCCAGGATGACAGCGAGCGGAATTGCCTCCGACTCACTCAGCATTACGCGCCCCCTCCTTTCACTGCGCTCATAGCTCGTACCAGCGCGGGCATTGCCGGGGTCCGGCCTGAATTCGCGGCCGCGATTTCCCGGGCGTCAGCAGCGGTAGTCATCTGGGACCGCACACGCGACCAGGTACCGCCGACCGTCGTAATGGCCACACCTTGTTCTTGCTCCGTGATCGTTTGAGCTGCCACTACCGCGTCCTCAGCGAGGTCACCGAGCGCCATCTCAGCCGTCTGCTGATCATGGACGCGATGGCAGATACGGCCGCCGAGTTGGGCCCGCAGCGCCGTGACACCGGCACCCAGCTCAGACCCCATGCGCTGCCCCGCGACGACCAGGTGCAGACCGAGAGCCGCCCCGAGCTGCCCCAGCCGGAGGAGGGCAGTCGAGCACTCGGCAGCCTCTTGCCGACTGATCCGGGACCCATCGACGAGGTACAGCTCGGCCAGCTCGTCCACCAGGACCACGACCGGCACCGGCCGTACTGCCTCAGGCAGGTCCCATATGGACCGAGCCCCCGCCGCACGGCAGATAGCCATGCGGTCCGCCGCCTCATCGCTGAGCGCCACCAGGACGGCCAGGGCCTCCGACCTGCTACAAGCCAGCGCGGACAGCCGCCGTTCGAAGAGGGACAGTTCCATGCCGCCTTTGCAGTCGATCCCGACCAGCGCGACCGGCTGCGGCGCGAGCTGGCAGACCATGGCAGCGAGCAGTGTGCTCTTCCCGGATTGGGTTGCGCCGACGACCAGCCAGTGCGGCACCTGTCGCAGGTCGATACTCCACCCAGCGCCTGTTTCCATACGGCCCACGTGCGCAGCGAGAACCCGAGTCGGCTCTCGCCTCAGCACTGCATCCGCGTCGGCCAGGGGGTCTCTCCAGGTCGCTGTGATGATCACTTCACCACGCCGTGCGGAGACGACCCGGACCGCATGCACTCGCCACGCGTGCGCCATGGCAGGAGCCGCTTCCACGAAGGGAGCGGGCGTCTGCCCCGGGTGCAGTTGCACGCGCACCACCAGGCCGTCCCGAGTGGGTACAGGCAGGCCAAGCCGTGGCGGGATCATCCGGACCGCGCGACCGGTCACGATCATGTCCTTGCCGACAAGGGCACGAGGCGGTTGCCGCTGCACTGCCAAGTCGGCATTGCGGCTGAACTTCCGCCAGGTGAACCGCATCCGCAGCGCGACGGCCGGGAAGCCGCCCAGGTACCACCGCCAGGGCAGCGCCCCCAGGCGCCTCAGCCCACGAGGCATGGGGGGCACACGGTGTTCCCATCGCGGTTGCGTCAGCACTGCCAGCAGCAGCGCGAACCACACCATCCACTGCCACGACATCAGTGATCACCTCCTTGGTTCTCCCGGGGGTCCTGACACATCGTCAGGTGTACTTGGCGGGCGTCGCGTGCGACGTCCTCAGCGGTCCGTGCCGTCAGAGCCAGGATCTGTGTGACCAGGGGCCCGCCGGTCATGGCCGTCAGCAGGGCGTCGCAGCCAGCCAGTAACCTGAGATTGCGCATGAGCCGCTTTACTTCTGCGTCGGCGTGTCCCACCAGCGACCTCCCGATCCAGCGCGCGCGATCATGGTCTGAGCGAGATGGGCGGTGGCCATGGCGACCCGGGCCAGCCGTTCCCGCTCGGCCGCGTCCATCTCGTCCACTTCGGCGGCGTCGAGCTGCCGCGACAGCTCATGCACATGGCGCCGCAGGTCGGCCCAGCCCACGACCCGCTGAGGCAGGCCCGAGGCTTCACCGAGTCCCATCGTCACCACCGCCTGTCTTCGGTCGACCCGTCGCCGGAGACGTCTTAGCGGCCTCATCTGTCGACGTGACGGCCGCAGCGCGGTACGACGTGCCGTGCCGGTCGCCCATCTCCCAGGAGATCGCCACCAGGTCGGTCACCCGCACCCGGGCACCCTCAGCGATGATCGGGGGCTCAGCGCCCGACACAACCACCTCGATCACGTCAGCGCGGCGGGTCTCCGGCTGCCGCACCGAGATGCCGACGACGTAGGTACGCCGCCCCTCCCGGTCAGTCCTCACCTCACCCGTTTCGGGATTCACGCGCGGCTCAGCAGGCACCACGCACATCAGCGTGCCGAGCCTGGCCACATCCACGGGAATGGTCCGCATTCAAGATCACCTCTCTCATAGCTCGCCCTGTCGTCACTCGTACCGACGAGTGACCGAGTGACGAGCATGCGTCATGTTGACCAGAGGGGGCAAGCTCTTATCCTGATGAGTGGCCGTCATCTTGAGTGCAGTACAGATTGCGTGCAGTACATCTATTCCGTCGACCTACGCCCAGCCGGGCCTGACACCGCCTAGGAGCGCACCCCATGCCCAGCAACAGCGCCGACGCTCTACAGCCCCACCAGCCCCTCTACAGGCAACTGGCGGGCATTCTGGCCGCAGCGATCGCCGCAGGCGAGGAGTACCCGCCAGGTAGCCGACTGCCGAGCGAAACAGAACTCGAAGACCGCTATAGCGTCTCCCGCAGCACCGTCCGCCAGGCCGTTGCCGAGTTGCGCCGCATGGGACTCGCCGTGAGCAAGCACGGCAAAGGCACGTACGTGCGCGAGCAAGCCACCCCCGTCGCAACGATCAAACGAACGCTGATCCGACGCGGCAAGAACTTGATCATGGGTCACCAGCTCGACGAGGCCGAAGAAGCCACGGTCACCCGAGACCACGTCAGTGGGGACATCGAGGCACTGTTTGCCCGAGGCCCGGTCCACGCGCTCACCACCGACCGGCTACTGACAGACCCTAAGACAGGGGTGCGCGCGACCCACCGCACGATCATCCCGTTCGACATCGCCGACGAGGTGCCAGCGCTTGCCGATCAGCCCAACGCCAGCCCTACCGACCTCTACGGGATACTCGCCGAAAGCGGGCTCACACTCACCTGGTGGGAAACCGTCGACGCCCGCACCGCCCGGCCCGACGAACGCGCCGCACTGCGCATGGCCGACGACGCCGACACCATCCTGATCACCCACCGCGTCACCGAGGACCAGGACGGCCGGGCACTCTTGGTCGAGGAGATGCGGACGAGTCCGGCGCGGGTCCGCCTCGCCTACCGCATCACGCCGACCACTCCCAAGCGCGGCTGAATGCGTCTAGATCTTCTTTACTTGCTCAAGGGCGCGCCTGCGGCGCGCCGGGCGGCCTAGGCGCCCCGACCGGCTGCGGCCTGACGGCCGGTCCGGTCGGACGCCAAGCCGCCCGACGACCACCAGCGACCCCGAGCAGCACGAAGCCCCCGCGCCAGCCGCAGGGGCTTCGTTGTGCGGGCACCAGGCGGTCGACCTGACTCCCGCGGAATTCAAAGTGCCTGGTCACCTCGGTGGCCGTAGGGCACATGTGCACGGGTCGTCAGCAGGTGCAGGTGTCCGCGTGGTCTCGCGCGGCGAACTTCGACGGGGTGACACCGGCGTTGAACCGTCGCTGCCCACACCCAGTGCACTTGACCCACTCGCCCCCACGTCGGTCACGCTCCACACGTACCGTGCCGCGCCCCCGCGTCCGGAACCCTTGCTTCTCTGGCTTTGCTCGACCCCACCTCATGCGCTTCCCCTCTCGTTGTGGCACTAGCCATGCTCCGCGTCACCACCTACCGGTGACAAGAGGTCCCATCGTCGTGGCCGGTGCGCTGTGGCTGGGGCCGACGGCCTACGAGGCTTTAGGCAGCCACCATGGGGCGAGCCTCTAAGAACAGGGGGCCGATCGGTCGCAAACGCGGGCAGGATCACAGACCCGCCCGATTCGCCGCGCCAGCGTAAGGCCCCCTGTTCTCTCGCCCCATGGCAGCTCCCGCCCAAAGCCTCTACGGCCGGCGGCGTGCCCCACCTGCACGTTTACGGCACCGCGCGTTCTAGCGGCACCCCGAAGCCCGCCCAGGCCCAGCCCCCGCGCCACGCCTGAGTAGATCCGCAACATGGCGCACCTGTGCAGGACTTACTTGCCCGGCAAGGCGCACCACCGGTTCACCCTTGGTGTCCGTACTCGGAACCGCCAGCACTTCCCCCCTATCCATGACACCCGCGTCATCCAGCGCGGCGCACAGGTCATCAGTCGCGTCCCGGGCCTCTCTCCACGCCGCAAGGTAAGGCGCGTCGGGTACCCACACCACGTCTCCGGGCTGATCCCAGTCCGGTGTCTCTGCCACTGCAACGGTCACCTCCCCGCGTCGACCATCACTCCGCCCCCGTACTCCGATCAGACACCGCATCACCCACGTCACTCAAGCATCAGATGCCACAGGTCAGTAACGGATCAGAACCGATCAGTGACGGGGAGAAACGAACGCTCCCCCCGGTCCATCCGGGGGGAGCACCCAGCACTCAGCCCCTACCGAGCCCCGGGATACCCGCACCACCCGAGCACGACGGCCAGGACGATCGCCGCAACACCGAGTCGCAACCGCACTCGCCAATACACCTGACACCCCCTCCACTAGAGATTCGCGCGAGTGACCGCCAGACAACCTGTCATCACTCGTACCGATGAGTTGCCCAGCATGCAGACACAAGTTGAATCGCGTCAACCACGTACTACGAAGAGTGACGCCCGCTCACGAGGGCTACCCATGAACGCGCAAGGCCCCGTTCATCCGCCACGGGGAGCGCATGAACGGGGCTAGGCCGCTCCGGCCGGTCGAAAGCATGCACCGGCCGGAGCGGAATCAAGCAGGGCTAGCAGGCAAGGGTGCCAGGCGGTGTCGTCATCGGCCGCTTGCCCAACTCCTCAATAATCTCTGTGTACTTCCGCACGTCATCCAGGTAAAGACCGCCCAGGTTCACCCTAATCTCTGTCACCGACGTGCACCGGGAACACGGCTCATCGATATGAATGTCATCGAAGACCAGGCCGATTTTCTCGAACGCGTCATACAGCTTGGTGGCCAGTTCCTCAGCTTGAATGCGGTCATCACTCTGGAATTGCATTCGATTCTCCCCTTTTCGTTTTCCGGCAATATCCATCGCCCTTGAGCCCACCCATGTACTCAAAAAGCTCGGGGCCCACCCGATCACCGAAGCCGGGAGGGCCCCACCCGGCCAGCCCTTACCTAGACGACACACGGCGGAATGGTGATGCACACACCGCCCGCCTCCAGAACAGACAGGCGAAGCGTGTCACGGTCATTCGGATCGGTGCTGAGTCGCCTCCAAGCAGCCACGAGGCAGACAGAGGTCCGGTCTTTCCCCTGAAACTCCATCGCTGCCACCATCCCGCGCCAGACCAGCCGGTTTTCGGAGTCGCCCCGTTCCAGCCACTGACCAGCCACCTCCCAGCCCATCCGCTTCGCATAGTCACGGCACGCCCGAACGCGTGACTCCGGCGAATCTGTGTCGCCGGAAATCTCGCGGTCATAGACGAAAACGAGCGGGGGAACTACCTTGCTCATGTATTTTTCTTCTTTCGCCCCAGATGATCATTGATCTTCTTGTCCAAGTCCCTCGCGATCTGATCCAGGTCCTTGGGAGGAGGAGGCGTATCGGAGCCCTGTTGTGCCCCGCGCGGTTCGACTGGTGGCGTGTCCGTCCTCACCATTCGACACGCCTCCTTTTCGCCTCGAAGGCGAGCACGTACGGCCTCACAGGGTCCGGATCGGGGAACGGGCGAAGAAACATCAGCGTGTTGGTGTCCGTCGGCCAGATCGGCTCAGGGCCTCGACGATGAGCCAGCATCACCGCCTCACCGCATCGCACGGGCCCCGGCGCAAACCGCAGTGACGTTGGCGCTACCGCTCGATGAGCCCCGTGAGCGGGAAATAACCGCCGCAGCAGCGCTTCCAAGATCTTTCGGATAGGTTGGCCCACGTCGTCAACTCCCTGTAGTTGATGGCCACGCCCCCGGGCCGGTCGGACGGTCGCGGGGGTCCGCTCTGCATCCATCTATGCAACTGGCAGCCGGTTCGCCCGAACAGTGCATCTCTGATGCAGTCTTGATGCACTTCGGCTCACGAGGTCTACCCTGGCCTCAGACCGAGGGAAGGGCGGGGACATGGCGGGCAAACGGCAACGGTTCGCGGATCGCCGCAAGGCGTGCGGATACAGTCAAGAAGCATTCGCAGAAGAGATCGGCACCAATCGCAGCACCATTCACCGATGGGAAAATGGAAGCGTTGATCCACAGCCGTGCCAACGTCCCGCGATCACGAAAGCCCTAGACATCACCCAGAAAGAGCTAGACGTGCTTCTGCACGGCGACCAGAAAGAGCCACGAGCGCGCCTAGCCATATCTTCCGAACCGTCGAGTAATGACGAGTTCGAAGCGTGGGAGTTGATGCGCCGAGTCGCAGCAAGTGATGTTGGGGAAGAAACCCTAGACCGCCTTGAGGTTGCATTCGATGGTCTAGCGATGGCTTATCCAATCACCCCGCCACAGGACCTCTTGGAACGCGTAAGGGAGCACACATCTTACGTGGCTCACCTCATGGACGCCCGAAAAACCCTCAAAGAGCATCGGCGACTGCTCGTGACCGGCGGTTGGCTTTCACTTCTTGGCGCCACCCTACATATTGACCTCAAGCAAGAGAACGCCGCCACCGCGAGATTGCAAACCGCCGCAGCACTTGCCAAACAAGCCGATCACCAAGAAATTGAGGCATGGTGCTACGAGACCGAAGCGTGGCGTGTGCTGACGGCGGGCAACTTTGCGCATGCCGCCAAACTCTCGCAGATGGCACAGGGAATTGCCCCGGTCGGAAGTTCAGCAAAAATCCAAGCAACAGCCCAGGAAGGAAGGGCACAGGCGCGACTCGGGAATAGTGACGAAACATATTCCGCGATTAAACGAGTACAGGACATGGCAGCGACACTCTCACGGCCGGATCGCCCAGAGCATCACTATCGATACGACCCCGCAAAGGCCGTAGCTTATACGGCTACCACGCTTGCTTGGATTGGCGACCCTGCCGCCGAGCCTTACGCGCGTGAAGTGATCGCACGACTCCGCCCGAGCGACGACATCGCGAAATGGCCGCGCCGCGTGGCATCCGCCAACATCGATCTTGCCTTGGTGTTGCTGAAGGACAGCCGCTTGGACGAAGCCTGTGACGCCGCCTCAAAAGCCATACTGAGCGGTCGCGTGGTCCCCTCTAATCACTGGCGTGCACTGGAGGTCGTGAAGGCCGTGGAGGCCCGACAGCTCCCCGAGGCATCAGACCTACGCGAGGCGTACCAGGGCATGAAGTAGGTCAACCCCTGATCGCCCCGGACGACACGAGCCCCGTTCAGGTAGTGGCCGAACGGGGCTCTCCCCTTGAGCCCGGGGTCCCATCGACGCGAACAGGCATGTGACTTCCGTCACCTCAACACCCCCGCACGCGCTCGGCCAGCCGGGCATACCGGGCCGCCCATTGATAGACACCCCCGATCAACCCACCTGCGGCGAGTTATTTCACTGATCAATCGAGGCTGTGGCACGGTAGCCACTGTCCAACCCCAAACCCCTCAGGAGCAGCGCAAATGTTGAACGTCGGCGATCAGTTCCCCACCTTCGACCTCCAGGCATGCGTGTCACTGGAGAAGGGCCAGGAGTTCGAGCGCATCGACGCCGACTGGATCAAGCGGAACCGCGACGAGAAGGGTTGGTTGGTTGTCTTTGCATGGCCCAAGGACTTCACCTTCGTGTGCCCGACCGAGATCGCGGCCTTCGGCAAGCTGAACGAGGAGTTCGCCGACCGTGACGCCCAGATCCTGGGCTTCTCCGGCGACTCCGAGTTCGTCCACCACGCCTGGCGCAAGGACCACGCCGACCTGCGTGACCTGCCCTTCCCGATGCTGGCGGACTCCAAGCACGAGCTCATGCGCGACCTGGGCATCGAGGGCGAGGACGGCTTCGCACAGCGCGCCGTCTTCATCGTGGACCAGAACAACGAGATCCAGTTCACCATGGTGACGGCCGGTTCCGTGGGCCGTAACCCCAAGGAGGTCCTGCGGGTTCTGGACGCCCTGCAGACCGACGAGCTGTGCCCGTGCAACTGGACCCAGGGCGAGAACACCCTCGACCCCGTCGCGCTGCTCTCCGGCGAGTGAGGAACTGACATGGCACTCGACACGCTGAAGTCCGCCCTGCCGGACTACGCCAAGGACCTGAAGCTGAACCTCGGTTCGGTGATCGGCAACTCCGAGCTTCCGCAGCAGCAGCTGTGGGGCACCGTGCTGGCCTGCGCGATCGCCTCGCGCTCGCCGCGCGTGCTCAGCGAGCTGGAGCCGGAGGCCAAGGCCAACCTGTCGGCCGAGGCGTACACCGCCGCCAAGTCGGCGGCCGCCGTCATGGCGATGAACAACGTCTACTACCGGACCCGGCACCTGCTGTCCGACCCGGAGTACAACAACCTGCGCGCGGGTCTGCGGATGAACGTCATCGGCAACCCCGGCGTGGACAAGACCGACTTCGAGCTGTGGTCGCTCGCGGTCTCCGCGATCAACGGCTGCGGCATGTGCCTCGACTCGCACGAGCAGGTGCTCCGCAAGGCGGGCGTGGACCGTGAGACGGTCCAGGAAGCCTTCAAGATCGCCTCGGTGCTGCAGGCGGTCGGCGCCACCCTGGACGCCGAGAGCGTCCTGGCCGAGAACGGCTGACGCCGCCCGGCCCCATACGCCACATAGGGCTTTCACCGCACACGCGAAGGGGCGCCCCACCGCATTGGTGGGGCGCCCCTTCGCGCTGCTGCCACGGGAGTTACGTACCGGCGCCGCCCGAAGGCCCCGGCGGCTCGGGCGGCCGGACCGGCGCGGTGGCCATGACGGTCGCGCCGTGCGGGCGCGGGGCGGCGCGCAGGGAGCTCTCCTGGCTGTACGCGCGCAGATAGCCGACCACCGTGTTGACGACGGCCACCAGCGGTACGGCCACCACCGCGCCCCCGATGCCGCCGATCAGCGAACCGCCCGCGACGGAGAGCACCACGGCCAGCGGATGGACCCGTACCGCGCGGCCGAGGATGAACGGCTGCAGCACATGGCCCTCGATCTGCTGCACCGCCAGCACCACCACCAGCACCATGCCCGCCGTGAAGACGCCCTGGGTGACGAGCGCCACCATGACCGCGAGCGCGCCGGAGACCACCGCGCCGACCAGCGGGATGAAGGCGAAGAGGAAGATGAAGACGGCCAGCGGCACGGCCATCGGGACGTCGAGGAAGAACAGCCCGACGCCGATGAAGATCGCGTCGATGAGGGCCACTATCACCGTGCCCCGCACATAGGCGGTCAGCGTGGCCCAGGCCCGCGGCCCCGCGCCCGCCACGCCCGGCCGGGCCGCCGCGGGGACGAGCCCCAGCGTCCAGCCCCAGATCCGCGGCCCGTCGTACAGCAGGAACAGCGTGCTGAACATGGTCAGCAGGATGCCGGTCAGCATCTCGACGACGACCGTGACGCCTTCGAGCCCGGCCGAGGTGATCTCCTCGGTGTTGGCGCCGACGGCCTCACGCAGGCTCTTGGCGACATGGTTGATCTGCTTCTCCGTCACATGGAACGGGCTGTGCAGCAGCCAGCGCCGCAGATCGTCGATACCGGCCTGGAGCTTGTCGGACAGCTCGTCGACGTTCTCCATGACCTGCCAGACCACGAACCACACGACCAGCCCCATGACGATGAAGCCACCGATGAAGGTGATCGTCGTGGCGAGGCCGCGCGGGACGCCCCGCAGCCGCAGCCGGGTGACCGTGGGCTCCAGCAGGGCCGTAATGAGCAGGGCCACGGTGAAGGAGAACACGACCAGCTGGACGGAGCTGATGATCTGCATCAGCACATAGAGCGTTCCGGCGAGCACCAGCAGCCGCCATGCGGCCTCGGCGGCGACGCGCATGCCCCAGGGGATGGCGTCGACCGCTTCGGGCCGGGCGGACACGGCGGGGGCGTAGGCGGGCGGGGCGGGCACACTGGGCGCCTCGGCCCCCTCCGGCGCTCCCCCCGGCCCGGCCCCCGGCCCGGACGGCTCCTGGGGCTTCCAGGACCCCGACGGCGCCGATAGCTCCGATGGCCCCGATGGCTCCTGCGAGCGCGGGGACGGCTCCGGGCCTCCGGCGCCGTCGGCAGCACCGGGTGGCCGACCGGCTCCTCCCCCGGCGCCCTCGTCACCGCGTGCCGCGGCCTCTTCTCGTTCGAGCCGTGCGGAGAGCCGGGTCAGACCGGCCCCCAACCTGCCGACCCAATCTGGCAATCTGGACATTCAGCTTTCCCTACCCCCGGTTCCCCCGTGGTCGTCAGGACGACGTTACCGGCTGCGGACGCGCGAAACCCCCGACCTGGCGGACGGGGGTTTCGCGAAGCTCTTTACCGAGCGGCCGGATAGCCCGGACCGATCAGTAGTAGTTGTTGGCCTGCCAGAACGACCAGGCCTCACACGGGCTGCCATAGCGGTCGTTCATGTAGCCCAGGCCCCACTTGATCTGAGTGGCCGGGTTGGTCTTCCAGTCGGCACCGGCGGAAGACATCTTGGACGCGGGCAGCGCCTGCACCAGACCGTACGAACCCGAGGACGGGTTGGTGGCCTGGTAGTTCCAGCCGCTCTCGTGATCCACGATGTTGCTGAAGCACTGGAACTGGTCGCCCGGGATCATCTGCCGCGCCATCTGCTGGACATCGGCGATGGAGTACGAGGTCTTCTGAACGAAGTCACCGGCGTCCCGCGTGGCCGAACGGCTCGCGATCTCCTGCTTCTTCTTGGCCTCGCGCTCCTTGGCCAGCTTCTCGGCGGCCGCCTTGTCCGCGGCGGCCTTCTTGGCCTGCGCGTCCTGGGCAGCCTGCTTGCGGGCCGCCTCCTCAGCGGACTTCTTCGCCTCCGCGTCGGCCGCGGTGGACTGAACGTCCGCCTGCTGCGTCAGGGATGCTGTCTGCGCCACGGCCTGCTGGCCGGCGGGTATGTCCGCGAGGAGCGTCGAGTCGGCGGCGGTCGCCTCGATCGGGTCGGACGGGCTCTGCTGCTGCCCGCCACCCGCGGCGACACCGACGACGGCGCCCACAGTGGTGACCGCGGTGGCCGAGGCCACTGCGAATCCCCGGACCGAAATCCGGCTCACTCGGTTTTCCTTCCAGCATCGCCCGCTTAGGTGACCTCGCGGGCGCAATCGTGCCCCTGTGCGCTGGCCTCCCCTTGTTCCGCCCCCGGGTATTGCGAGACGGGAACGGCTGGTCACGGGAGGCACTGGCCCGGTGCGTCCTCCCGCAGGAGGGTCGCGAGGTGCTCGGGCGGCATACGGCGAACTCTCTTCAGTTCTGGTACTGCTGTGGTTCTGTACCGCTGGCGGTACTGGTGTGCCGTATGCGAGGCCTGACAGAACCCACACCCTGCCGGACACGGATAGCCGGAGGCAATTCCCCAGCAGGTGTGAAAGCTCACATGCCGTTTACGCCCTAGGGTTTCTGGAAATCCACGCGCGGGAACGCGCCGCACGGTTAGGCTCTTTGGCCATTCCGTACGGCGCGTTACCGGCGTACCGGATTCAACCGGCTCAGATGCGGCCGTCCTCCAGCATTTCGGTCACCAGAGCCGCGATCGGCGAACGCTCCGAGCGGTTGAGGGTGACATGCGCGAAGAGCGGATGCCCCTTCAGCTTCTCGACGACCGCCACCACCCCGTCGTACCGCCCGACGCGGAGGTTGTCGCGCTGCCCCACGTCGTGGGTGAGCACCACGCGGGAGTTGGCGCCGATCCGGGACAGAACGGTCAGCAGCACATTCCGTTCGAGCGACTGCGCCTCATCGACGATCACGAAGGCGTCGTGCAGCGACCGGCCGCGGATATGGGTGAGCGGAAGCACCTCCAGCATGCCGCGCCCGACGACCTCCTCGATCACCTCGGCACTGGTCACCGCGGACAGCGTGTCGAAGACGGCCTGAGCCCAGGGGCTCATCTTCTCGGCCTCGCTGCCGGGCAGATAGCCCAACTCCTGGCCGCCTACGGCGTACAGCGGACGGAAGATCATCACCTTGCGGTGCTGCTGCCGCTCCAGGACCGCCTCCAGACCCGCGCACAGCGCGAGCGCCGACTTGCCCGTACCGGCCCGGCCGCCCATGGACAAAATGCCCACTTCGGGGTCGAGCAGCAGGTCCAGCGCGATGCGCTGCTCCGCGCTGCGCCCATGGATGCCGAACGCCTCGCGGTCGCCGCGCACCACCCGTACCTGCCCGTCCGGGGTGACCCGGCCGAGCGCCTTGCCGCGCTCGGACTGGAGGACCAGTCCGGTGTGCACGGGCAGTTCGGCCGCTTCGGGGATGTACGCGGTCTCGGCGGCGAACAAGTCGTCGACCTGCTCGGCCGAGACGGCCAGCTCCGCCATCCCGGTCCAGCCCGAGTCGGTGATCGCCAGCTCCGCGCGGTACTCCTCGGCGAGCAGCCCCACCGAGGACGCCTTGATGCGCAGTGGCAGATCCTTCGAGACGACGGTGACGTCGTACCCCTCGGCCTGCAGGTTCCGGGCGACCGCGAGAATCCGCGCGTCGTTGTCCCCCACGCGGCCCCCGTGGGTCAGGAAGGCCGCGGGCAGGATGCCGGGGTCGGAGTGATTGAGCTCGACACGCAGGGTGCCGCCCAGGTCGCCGATCGGAAGTGGAGCATCCAGACGGCCGAACCGGACGCGGTACTCGTCCAGCAGGCGCAGTGCCTGCCGGGCGAAATACCCCAGCTCCGGATGGTGCCGCTTGGCCTCCAGCTCCGTGACCACGACGACCGGCAGCACGACTTCGTGCTCGTCGAAGCGGGACATGGCGCCTGGGTCGGCAAGCAGGACGCTGGTGTCGAGGACATAGGTGCGCCGGTCGTGCTCGCGGCGTTTCTTGCTGGTCACCACGGGTGGACGAACCCCCTCGGGAGAGGTTGGGGTGCGACGGCGTCGCGGGAGTGAGGTGTCCCCGCCGTTGACGGGGAGCGGACCGGGCTCAGGCCCCACGGAACGGGCCGAGCGCCGGCCCTCCGCGTCATACGCACGATCCGCACAGTCGTCCGTGTGCAAAGGGCCTCCCGGGCGAACGGCGCGATGCCGCCCGCTGGCAGTTCGACACCCACTGGACAGTGGAACAGGGCGTCGACCTGGAAGGGATATTCCCTCGAAGGTGCGGAGCCATGCAACGGCATATGACGGCCCGTACATGAACGTTGAGGAACGGGCGTGCTACACGGCGGCCGGGGCCGGACGCGGTGTCGCGTCCGGCCCCGGCCGGTGAACTTCTTTATGCGATAAGGCGATTAGCCGCCGTAGCGGCGATGCCGCGCCGAGTAGTCACGCAGGGCACGGAGGAAGTCGACCTTGCGGAAGGCGGGCCAGAAAACTTCGCAGAAGTAGTACTCCGAATGGGCACTCTGCCAGAGCATGAAGCCCGACAGCCGCTGCTCGCCGCTGGTGCGGATCACCAGGTCGGGATCGGGCTGACCTCGGGTGTACAGGTGTTCGGCGATGAGGTCGATGTCGACGACCTCGGCCAGCTCCTCGAAGGACGTGCCCTTGGTGGCGTGGTCGAGGAGCAGCGAGCGCACGGCGTCGGCGATCTCCTGGCGGCCGCCGTAGCCGACGGCGACGTTGACCACTATCCCGTCGACGTGCTCGGTGTCCCGCTCGGCCTCCTTGAGGACCGTCTGGGTGTGGGAGGGCAGCAGGTCCCGGTTCCCCACGTGGTGCACCCGCCACCGGCCGTCGGCGGCCAGGTCGCGCACCGCGCCCTCGATGATGTTGAGGAGCGGCTTCAGCTCCTTCGCGGGGCGGTCCAGGTTGTCGGTGGAGAGCATCCAGAGCGTGACGACCTCGACGTCGGTCTCGCTGCACCAGCCCAGCATCTCCTGGATCTTGCTGGCGCCCGCCTGGTGACCCTGCTCGGCGGTGCCGCCGGAGGCGCGCGCCCAGCGACGGTTGCCGTCGAGGATGACTCCGATGTGCTTGGGCACCTGGTCGTGGTCGAGGCGGCCCTCCACCCGGCGTGCGTAGAGCCCGTACACCAGGTCGCGCAGTTTCACGTCTTCCAGCCCCTCAGTGCTTTGCATGGCTCGCCATGGCTGTCCGCCCCAAGGGCAGCACCCTACTGCGGGGCGGCGGGGGTGGCTAACCGAGCCGGTCGGACGGGTGATCGGGGCACCGCACAGGCGTCCGCGGGCCGTTCGGAGCCCCCGTCGCCGTTACGTTGCGTGACGCGCTGTGCGGGCTGTGTGCCGCCGTCGCACCGCGATAATCCGAGGAGAACCCCCTAATAGAGCGGGCCGGTCCGTGGGGGGGAGTACGGACCGGCCCGAGGGGGGGTTTCCACCATAACCCTTCGTGAGCGGTTGTCCATGCATCGGCGCGGTGAGGATGTGCGTGGCGCCGACGCCTGGGTCCTTCTGACGGATCTCCGCGGCGTCGCGACGCCGCGGAGATCCGTCAGAAGGACCCTCGGCGCGTCAGCCGGTGCCGAGCGCCCCCAGTACCAGCCCCGCGCCCGCCCCGAGGATCATGAACGGGCCGAACGCCAGCGGCGTCCCCCGGCCCGCCTTGCGCGCCAGAACCAGGGCCATCGCGTACAGCGACCCCAGCAGCACCCCGGCGAATCCGCCCCAGAAGAGCACCGGCCAGCCGTACCAGCCGAGCGCCACGCCGAGCGTCAGCGCCAGCTTGGCGTCCCCCAGGCCCATGCCGCGCGGGCTGATCAGGAACAGCACCAGATACGCCCCGCCCAGCACCACCCCGCCCAGCAGCGCCCGCGGCCAGGACCCGGTGCTGTGCGGCAGCAGCGCGGCGGCGCCGAGCAGCGCCGACGCGGCGGCCGCCATCGGCAGGGTCAGCACGTCCGGCAGCCGGTTCACCGCCCGGTCCACTCCGGCCAGCAGCACCGCGGGCGGGGCGAGCAGCAGCCACACCGCCAGTTCGGGGCGTACCCCGGTGGCCGCCGCCAGGCCCGCGCACACCAGCGCGGTGAGCACGGCGGGGAGCAGCGGGCCCGGCCCGTACGCCGGTCCGGCGCCCCCTTCGTCCGTCTCGCAGCGCGGACAGCGGGCGGGGCCCAGCCAGCCGCGGGCCGGGCCGGTGAGCGCGTGCCCGCGCGGACACTCCGCGCGCCATGGCTCCCCGGACTCGACCGCCAGCCGGTACAGCGGGCGCGGCACCAGCAGCCCGGCGGCGGCGCCGTACGCGGCGGCGAGGACGATCAGCAGCGGTGGGAGCACGGCCCGAGCCTACGGAAGCGGCGGGCCCTGGTGACCCGTCGGTGGAACACTCATCCCAAGGGTGGACGACGGGTGGTGGAGGGGACACGCATGGGCCGCTGGCGGGACGGCACCGGAACGCTCCACGTCCCGAGCGGTGCGGACGCACCGCTCGTCGTACCGCTGGAGATCGCCGCCTCCTACCGCGCCCGGGCCCGCGGGCTGCTCGGCCGGGACGAGCTGACCGGCGCGATCCTGCTGACCCCCGCGAGCGGGGTGCACACCTTCCGGATGCGCTTCGCCATCGACGTCGCCTATCTCGACCGCCGGCTGACCGTGCTGGCCGTCACCAGCCTGCGCCCCGGGCGGCTCGGGCTGCCACGGGCGTTTTCACGCCACGTCCTGGAGGCCGAGGCGGGGGCCATGGAGCACTGGGGCCTGCGGCGGGGCGTCCGGGTCGCGGTCGACCCCGGCCCTTCTTCGGCTCCACCGCCTTCTGTACGCTGAGCTCGGTTTTCATGAGGTACAAGAGGTAGAGGTACAGGGGTAGGGGTGGCACGTTGACGACGACGGGCAAGATTCTGCGGTTCGACGAGTTTCGCGGTTACGGCTTCATCGCCCCGGACGACGGTGGCGAAGATGTGTTCATGCACGCGAACGATCTCCTGGACGAGAAGCACCTGTTCCAGCCCGGTTCGAAGGTGCGGTTCATCCCCGAGTACGGCGACAAGGGCCCCAAGGCGTCCGAGGTCCGCATCCTGGAGCGCTCCGCGGCCCCGGTCGTCCGGCCGCCCTCCGCGCCTTCGGACTCGGGTGACGACACGATGTGCGACGTGCTCTCGGTGGGCGAGTTCCGGCAGGAGCTGACCGAGTCGCTGGTCGACATGGGCGGCAGTCTCACCGCCGACCAGATCAAGCAGGTGCGGCGCCGGGTCATCGAGCTGGCCCAGGCGCACAACTGGATCGAGTCCTGACCCGACTCGCTCACGGCGGCGGTGGCGGCAGCGACTCGATACCGGGCACTGTCTCCGGCCACACCAGCAGGACGGCGCACGGCGCGTGGTCCACGACGAACCGCGCGGCGGGCCCCAGGCTGTGCGGCCCCAGCCGGTCGCGGTCCCCGTCGCGGGCGCAGATGAGCAGGTCCACGCCGTCCGCCTCGCGCACCACCTCGTGTTCGACCCGGCCGTGCCGCTGGAGCCGCGCCGCGGGCCGCCGCAGCCGCTCGGCGGCGGCGTCCAGCGCTTCGGACGCGGCGGTCCGGGCCAGTTCCTCCATCTGATCCCCCGGGTCCCGCCCGGGGCGGCCCCGGCCCAGCAGCCCGGCGAAGGCGCCGTGTGCGGCGCCCGCCACCTGGTCGTCGGTGACGTACAGCAGACGGATCTCGGCGCCGCCGTCGGCGGGCAGGTGGTCGCGGGCGGCGTCCACGGTGGACTGCCAGGTGCCCTCGGCGATCCAGATGAGCACGATCATGAGTTCCTCATAGCCCTCATAGCCTCATCGCTCTCATAGCGTCGCCAGCATGGCCCATAGCGCCACCGTCGCCGCCACCAGCGTGGTCGGCACGGTGAGCAGCCCGAGGCGGGTGAACTCGCCCAGCCCGGAGTCGGCGTCCGCCCCGTGGTGGCGGACGATACGCCGCCACAGCAGCGTGGCCAAGGAACCGACGTAGGTGAGATTGGGGCCCAGGTTGACCCCGATCAGCACGGCCAGGACCGGGCCCGGGCCGCCCTCGGCGGCGATCGGCAGCAGCGCCAGCGTGGCGGGCAGGTTGTTGACGAGGTTCGCCAGCACCGCCGCGATGCCCGCGATGGCGAGCAGGGTGGGCAGGCCGGTGCCGACCGGCAGCACCCGGGACAGCGCCCCCTCCAGGCCGTTGTCCAGGACCGCCTGCACCACGACGCCCAGCGCGAGCACGAACAGGCAGAACAGCGGGCCCGCCGCGCCGACCACGCCCCGTACCGTCGTCGTCCCCCGCCGCACCGCCCGCACCGCGAGCACCAGCGCCCCCGCCCCCGCGGCCCACGCGGGCTCCAGCCCGGCGAGCGACGTCCCGACGAACCCGGCCAGCGTCAGCCCCAGCACGCTCAGCGCGAACACCGGCACCGGCGGCCACTCGGCGGGCGGCGGCTTCGTGGTCCCGGCGGCCAGGTCCGCGGCGAAGAAGCGGCGGAAGACCAGGAATTCGATGCCGATGGACACCAGCCAGGCCGGGGCCATGACCAGGGCGAACCGGGTGAACGAGAGTCCGCTCGCCTCCAGGGCGAGCAGGTTGGTGAGGTTGGAGACCGGCAGCAGCAGCGACGCGGAGTTCGCCAGATGGGTGCAGGCGTAGACATGCGGCCGGGAGCGGGCGCCGAGCCGGGTCGCGGTCGCGAACACCACGGGGGTCAGCAGGACGACCGTCGCGTCCAGGCTCAGTACGGCGGTGACCAGCGCCGCCACCGCGAACACCCCGCCCAGCATCCGGTCCGTACGCCCCCGGCAGGCCCGTGCCACGGCCTGCCCCGCCGCCTCGAACACCCCCTCGTCCGCGCACATCTGCGCCAGCAGCAGCACGGCCGCCAGAAACCCGACGACGGGCAGCAGGCTCCGCGTCTCCGCCCACGCCGCCGCCGGTGTCACGGCCCCGGCCCCCACCACGACCGCGGCCGCGGGCACCGCCGCGACAGCCTCGGGCCAGCCGCGGGGGCGGGCGACGGCGAACGCCAGTACGGCGAGCAGGAGCGTGACGGCGAGGATCTCGGCGACGGTGGTACTCAGGGGGACTCCCGTGCGGGGGTGGGCAACGTGCACCATGATGCGGCACGCCCCGCCGGGGGCCCTTCCCCCACCCCTACGCGCCTCGGGGGAAGCTGACTTCTACTCGGCGGTTCTTCTTGCGGCCCTCCTCCGTCGCGTTGTCCGCGATCGGGTACTGCTCGCCGTAGCCGCGGATCTGGTACGCGACCGAGGAGTCGAGGCTCGCCGCCAGCCGCTGCTGCACCGCGTCGGCGCGTTTCCGGGACAGTTCGAGGCCGTGGGCCGCCGAGCCCAGGTCGTCGGTGAAGCCGAAGACCCGGACGCTCTTCGCGTCCTGCCGTTTCGCCTCGTCGGCGATCTGCTGGATACGGGCGTTCGCCTTGGCGCCGAGCTTGGCGCTGTCCTTGCCGAACAGCACCTCGGCCTGGAGGGCGAAGCTCACCTTGGTGTTGGTGTCCTCGCGGCGCTCGTCGCCGTTGTCCGTCTCGACGACCGACTTGATGTCCAGGACCCGCCCGGCCGCGAGCTTGGCGCCCTCGGGCATCCGCAGATCGGGGTCGTTCGCGTCGATCTTGAGGGGTGGCCTGGTGTCGGCGGGGGCGCCGGGGCCGCTGTCGGCAGGGGCCGGGGTGGCGAAGGTGAGGGCGAGGGCGAGGGCGGCCAGGGCCGTTACGCCGCGGCGGGTTGTCGTCCGTGTCGGCATGGCGGGGCTCACCCGGAGAGCTTGATGCTGACGGACGGCATCGTCGGGAGCTGGAAGTCGACCTCCGTGACGCTCTTGGGCGGGGCCGGGAACTGCGCGAAGAACGGGCGGCTCTCGTTCTGCTTGATCCCGGAGAGCCCCGTCGTGCACAGGCACTGCCCATCGGTGTCCCGGAGTACGAGATACCGCTTCTTGCCCTTCGCATCGACCAGGGTCGCACCCGACACGGACGAACGGGACTTGGCCAGCTCCACTTCCGAGGAGCGCCAGTCGACCGGGTTGAACAGCAGGCTGCCGCGGTTGGTCACCGTCCCGCTGACGGTGACGAAGCCGCCGCTGTCGCGCTCCGCGGAGTGGAGGGTGACGACGATGTTCTTCGGCCCCTTCATCTCGCCGATGACCTTCTTGGAGTCCGCGGCGGGCTCCGTCTCCCCCTGCCCGTCGTCGGTCTTGGCCTCGGTGGACTTCTGCGGGGAGCCGTCCCCCTTCCCGCCGCCCCCGCCGTCGTCGCCGCTGCCGCACCCGGCCACGGCGAGGGCCAGGGCCGCTGCGAGCGCCGCCGCGGCAGCCCCCCTCCGGGCCTTCGTCGTGTGCCGAATGCTCATCGTTCGCTGTCCTTTGCTCGTCTACTCGTCAGTCGCTCAGTCGCTGGGTCGCTCAGTCGGCAAGGTGCACGGAGAACAGGTCTTTGACGTCCGGGAGCAGTTCCGGGTGTGCCGGGTCGATGGTCACTGTCCTGCCGTCGCATTTCAGGGCGGTGGCAGGCTTCTCGCCCTCGTCGCCACCGCCATCTCCGCCGTCTCCGCCGTCCTCGTCGCCCGTCGGCGTCGGTGTCGGCCTCGTGGTGGGGGTGGGGGCGGGCGACGGCTCGGCGGGCGGCTGGAGCGTACAGCGCGGACCTATGACCGCCTTGGCCTCCGCCTCGCCGTACTGGCTCTCCGTACCGGGGATGACGGACTTGCCCACCGGCTTCTGCGTCTTGACGGTGACCGTGAACGACGTGGGGAGGTAGCCCGGGACGCAGCGGTCCCCGGTGAGGTTCGCGGCGTTCTGCTGGGCGAACCACTCGGCCTGCTCGCACGCGTTACCCACGCCGATCCCCCGCCCGTTCAGCAGGTCCTCCAGCGCGCCGCCGTCCGTCACGGCGGCCAGCAGCGCCGTGCCCAGCTGGTCGCGGTAGTCCTGGGCGGCGGCGAGGGCGGCCGCGTCGGCGGCGGTCTGTCCGCCGTTGCGGGTGGCCCCGGCCTGGCCCACCGCGAAGAAGGCGAGGGCGAGGAAGAGCAGGGCCGCGACCGCGGTGAGGTATATCGGAAAGGCCTGCCCGGTATCGCCGTTGCGATATCCACGAGCCTTCACGCGGTCACGCGCGCGGCGACTCACACGCTCGCTCGGATTCAGATGCCGACGACCTGAGCGATCTTGTCTGAGATCGCATTCGCGATCATGCTTCCGAAGTCCGTCGTCGCCAGTACCAGGACGATGGCGACCACCACGGCGATGATCCCCAGGTACTCGATCGAGGTCTGACCCCGGTCGTTCCCCATAACGCGCTTCCCCATCGTGTTCCCCTCCATGGGTGGCCGTCCCACTGTGGTCCGGCGACTCAACCCCCGTGGTGTCGCTCGCGACACGAGCAAAGTACGCCGAAACAGCTGCCTCGGAACAGTGTCCCAGGGGGCATTGCCTTCCCGATACACGGTGTTCGAACCCTGTGCGCGGACCTCCGCCGCCGCGGCCCATCCGTCTCACCCCCTCCCGCCGCCGAGGAGTCCACCGTCGACGACTGTCCCACACCCGATTGCGATCGCGAAGCATATTCGCCCAAATGACCGTCAATCTCCCGTGACCGAACCGAAGTCCGTACCGGACCCGATGAAGAACCCCGCCACGAGCAGCACCATCGTCCCGGGCACCATGAAGGTGGTGATGACCATGGTCGCCTTGGGGACGGCGCGGGCGGCGCGGCGGCGGGCGTTCTGGGCGTCCGTACGGCGCATGTCGTTCGCGATGGCGATCAGTGTCTCGACGATCGGAGCGCCCAGTTCCTCGCCCTGCTGAAGCGCCGTGACGAACTGGGCGACCTGTTCGGAGTCGTTCCGCTTCCGCAGTTCTTCGAACGCCTGGCGGCGGCTGACCCCCATGTCCATTTGCCGAAGTGTGATGCGAAGTTCATCGGCCCACGGACCCTCGTACTTCTCGGACACCCGGTCCAGCGCCTGCCGGAAGCCCAGCCCCGCGCTCACCACGACCGCCAGCACGTCCAGGAAATCGGGCAGGGTCCGGTCGATCGCGTCCTTGCGCTCCCGCACCGCCGCCCAGATGCCGACCTCGATCCAGAACAGGCCGAAGACGACCAGCAGCAGGGCCAGCAGCAGCTGGCCCTTCATCAGCATCACCAGCGCGCCGCCGAAACCGAGCATCCCGTACACCGCGCGGCGGGCCGCGTACCGGTCGACCGTCAGCCCGCCCGGATGGCCCGCCAGATCGATCCGGCGGCGCACCCGGGCGACCCGCTTCTCGCCCATCATCCGCAGCACCAGCGGCGCGTAGCGCATGCCGAGCCGGTCGACGGCCGAGCCGACCGCGTTCGTACGGGTCGCCCCGACCTCCAGCGCGACCGCGAGGTCGCTCGGCAGCTTGGCCTCGCTGCGGTACAGCGCGATGCCGTACGCGACGCCCGCCACCGCGAGCCCCGCGGCCAGCGCCAGCAGCACTCCAGAACCCATGCGAGGTACCCCTAGACGTCGATCTTCGACATGCGGCGGATGAGGAAGAAGCCGATCCCGTACAGGGCGAAGGCCCCGATCACCGCGGCCTGCCCCCAGATGGACGCGGTCATGCGGTCCAGCGAACCCGGCGAGATGCGGTCCATCAGCAGCAGCGTCCCGATGCCCATCAGCGGCACCACATACGCGGTGACGGTCACCTGGGAGAGCTGGGTGCGGACCTCACGCCGGGTCTCCTTCCGCTCCTCCAGCGTGTGGGTGAGGTTGCGCAGCGAGCTGACGACGGTCCCGCCCGCGCGGTTGGACAGCACCAGCGTCGTGACCAGCACCACCAGCTCCCGGGACGGCAGCCGCTCGGCCAGCTCGCCCAGCGCGTCGTCGACCGAGTGGCCCACCGCCAGCTTGGCCGAGACCTTGGACAGCTCCTCGCCCGCCGGGGCCTCCATCTCGTCCGCCGCCATGCTCAGCGCGGTCCGCAGCGCCAGCCCGGCCTGGGTGGCGTTGGCCAGGATGCGGGACAGCTCGGGCAGCTGGTTGATGAACCGCTCGATCCGCTTCTGCCGCTGCCAGCTCAGGAACCCGAACGCCGACCAGACGGCGATGACGGCCGCGATCGGGCCGAAGAACGACGCCAGCAGCGACGCCGCCAGCAGCCACAGCCCGGCCGCCGCCCCGGCCGTGTAGACGAAGAACTCGCCTGGCGTGATGTCCAGGCCCGTCGCCGCCAGCCGCAGCTCCAGCCGTCGCCCCAGGGAGGTGGTGCGCAGCCGCCGGTCCACCCGGGCGAAGCGGCGGAGGCGCCCGGTCGCCTCCGCCGCCCCCGACTCCGACAGCCGGTCGATCAGCGCGCGCTGCCGGTCCGTCCCCCGGGCGTAGGTGTGCACCCCGGCGACGCCCAGCGCGCCGCACACCAGTGTCGTGCCGAGTGCCAGCACCGCGAGCCGGTCCATGCGGGGCTACCTCCCATCCCGCGCGCCGTAAGCGCCCGTGTCGTCCGGACCCTTGCCGTACGGGCCCGTGCCGTACGCGCCCGTTTCGTACGCGGCGCCCCGCGTGGTCAGCTGCGCCGGGAAGGCGGCCACCCCGAAGGCGGGCGGCACCGCCTCACCGGCCATCCGCAGCCGCTCCGCGACCCGCTCCGGGAGCGGGAAGTACGAGAACTGTCCGTGCACGATCCGGTCGGCGCCCATCGGCTGGGCGTCGAAGCGGCAGACGGTGGCGATGCGGTACTCCTCGTGGCCATGGCTGTCGAGGAGCGCGATCTCGCTGATCCGGCGGGAGCCGTCGGCCTGCCGGACGAGCTGGACGATGCAGTCCACGGCGCTGTTGATCTGGTCGCGCAGCGCCTCGTACGGGATCGCCACCTCGGACATCGAGGCGAGCGTCTGGAGCCGCATCAGCGCGTCCTCGGCGCTGTTGGCATGGACGGTGGCGAGCGAACCGTCGTGGCCGGTGGACATGGCCTGCAGCATGTCGAGGGTCTCGCCGCCGCGCACCTCGCCGACGATGATGCGGTCGGGGCGCATGCGCAGCGAGTTGCGGACCAGGTCGCGGATGGTGATCCGGCCCTTGCCCTCGACGTTGGGCGGCCGGGACTCCAGCCGGATGACATGGGTCTGCTGGAGCTGGAGTTCGGCGGCGTCCTCGACGGTGATGATCCGCTCGCCGTCCGGGATCAGCCCGGAGAGGGCGTTGAGCAGCGTGGTCTTTCCGGAGCCGGTGGGTCCGGAGACGACGACGTTGAACTTGCCCCGCACCAGCGCCGCCAGCAGCATCAGCATCTGCTCGTCCAGCGTGCCCATGCCGATCAGCTCGCTGAGGGTGTAGGCGCGCGGGAAGCGGCGGATGGTGAGCGTGGCGCCGGTGAGCGCCAGCGGCGGGATGATCACGTTGACCCGCTCACCGGACGGCAGGCGGGCGTCCACCATCGGATTCGACTCGTCCACCCGCCGGTTGACGGTGGAGACGATGCGCTCGATGGTCTGCATCAGCTGCTCCTCGGACGCGAACCGGACGGGCACCAGCTCCACCCGGCCCGCCCGCTCCACGAAGATCTGGTCCGGCCCGTTGACCATGATCTCGGTGATGGACGCGTCCTCCAGCAGCGGTTCGAGCACGCCGAGGCCCAGCGCCTCGTCCACCACCCGGCGGATGAGCTGGGCCCGTTCGCCGGTGGACAGCACCGGGCCCTCGCGGCTGATGATGTGGCCGAGGACGCGCTCCAGCCGGGTCCGGCGCTCGGCGGCGGCCAGCGAGGACATCTCGGCGAGGTCGATCTCCTCCAGCAGCTTGGCGCGGTAGACGGCGACGAGATGCCCGTCCTGTCGCCCCTCCGCGGGCCCCTCGGGCACGTTGATACGGGCCCGCAGGCTCATGGCCGCCCTCCAGCCGCCTGGAGTGGTCCGTCGTCGCACGGCATGGTGGCGCTCCTCTCCGCGCTGCCGAAGTCGTCGAAGCCGGGGAAGACCGAGGGGATCGTGACGGACGCGGTCGCGCTCGCCTCGCCCCCGCCGCAGTTCCCCCCGCTGATGTCCGTCCCACCGGCCAGCCAGCCGCTGATCGACGCCTGACCGGCGGCCGCCGGGGTGGTGCCCGGCTCGTCCTGGGAGCCCGTACGCGCCGCAGCCCGCGCCGCCGTGCCCGCCTGCTGGACGGCGTACGCGGCGATGCCCATCTGGACGGCGGCCAGCGCGACGAGGATCAGGAGCGGCAGAAAGCCGAGGAACTCGATCGACGCCTGCCCCCGATCCCGACTGCGCCGGTCGCATCCATGCCGGTCGCGCCCGGGGCTTCTCCGTCGGGTCATCGCTGTAGGCCCCCTCACTGCCCCGTGCCCGCCGCGGTTTCCGTCTCGTCGGACGCGCCCGCCGAGCCGGTCACCGTCCACGGGAAGTCGGAGGCGCCCGGGAACAGGATCGGGACGTACAGCTTCACCGTCGTCTGGTACACCGCGCCGCCGCCCCCGCCGGGGCAGTCGATGTCGGCGCTCCAAGAGCCGGGAATGTCGTCCTGCGCCGCGGCCTGGCAGGCGGCCGAGCCCCCGGCCGCGCCCGCCCTGGCCCCCTTGTCGGCCGCGTTGCCCGCGAGCGAGTACGTGTAGCCGACGAGCACCAGCTGCCAGACCACCGCGAGCACGACGAGCGCCAGCGGCAGAACGCCCATGAACTCGACCGTGACCTGGCCGCGGTCGCCGCCGCCCCGCTTGCGCAGGAAGCGGCCGGTGGCGGACGACGGGATCTCGTTGAGCGCGTCCGTCCCCGGGCCCGCGTCACCGCCGCCGTCACCGTCACCGTCGTCATACGGCCCCGCCCCTAGGGCACGGCGCCGCCGCATTCCGGGCAGGGAGCGGTCGCCGCCGCTTCCGGCGGACCCGCCCCGGTGGGAGGCGCGGCGGCCGGGCGGGGGTGTGCCCTGCGCCCCGTCCACCAGGCCCAGTTCCCCGGCGAGCCCCCACAGCGCCTGCTTGACGGCCGACTTGGGGTCCAGGTCCTGCATCCGCCCCGAGTCGACGGCGGGCTGCAGCTCCTTGAACCCGGCCGGGATCGCGGTCCGCGCCACCGCCGTTCCCGTGGCGCGCGCGACCAGCTGCGGCTGGATCTCGGCGCTGCGGGTGTGCCGGTTGACGACGGTCACGGTCTCCTCGGCCTTGCGGACCTGGAGCCGGTCCCACAGCCGCACCATCCGCTTGGCGGCCCGCACCGCGACCACGTCCGGGGTGGTCACCAGCAGCGCGGTGTCGGCCTGTTCGACGATGGCCGCGCCCGCCGAGGTCATCTGCGTACCGCAGTCGACGACCACCAGCTCGAACCGGGTCCGCAGCGCGCCCACGACCTGCCGGGCCGCCCGGTCGGTGACCTCCTCGCCGCGTTCGCCCTCCCCCGGCGCGAGCAGCAGCCCGAGGCCGGTGTGGTGGGTGAAGACCGCGTCCTGGAGCACCCGCGGCGAGATATCGGTGATCTGGGCCAGGTCGGCGATGGAGCGCCGGAACTGGACGTCGAGGTACGAGGCCACGTCGCCGGACTGGAGGTCCAGGTCGACCAGGGCGACCGTGCGGCCCGCCGCGCGCGCGGCCAGCGCGAGCTGGACGGCGGTGACGGTCGTACCGACCCCGCCCTTGGCGCCCGCGACGGCGACCAGTGTGCCACCCGGCCCGGTGGCGGCCACATCGCCGCCGCCCCCGAGGTGGCGCCGTACGCCGGTGGCCCACTGGGCGGCGGCCTGGACGCGGGCCGCCAGCTCGTCGTACGACAGCGGTATCCCGGCGATGCCGCGCGCGCCCGCGTCCATCGCGGCCGAGTACAGGGCCGGTCCCGCGTCGCCGGTGATCAGCACCACGCCCACCGCCGGGAAGCGCAGCGCGACCTCCCGGATCAGCTCCAGGGCGGGGGACGGGCCGATCCGCTCATGGACGAGGACGACCTCCGGCAGCTCCTCCAGGGAGGCGGCGGCCAGCGCGGCGAGGGTGTCCAGCAGCCGGGTCGAGTCGCCCACCGGCGCCGACGGTTCGACGCCGGGCAGCTGGCCGAGCAGCCCGCCGATGGCGCGGGCCGCGTCGGCGTCGCTGACGGCCGGGAGGATTCTGATCGTCACCGCGGCACCTCCTCACTCACGGGATTCACGGGATTCACAGGGGTCATTTGTCGCCGTCGAGGGTGTAGGTGCGGTCGCGCGGCGATACGGAGGCGTCGCCGCCGGGGCCGATCAGGGCGAGCCGTACGTGGGACGCGAAGGACTCGGCGTACGCGACGCGCTGGGCGTCCTTGGTGTCGAGCGCGAAGGTGATCGGCACGGCCTGGTTCATGCGCCGGTCGTCGTTCTCGTCCGGCTTCAGCGCGGACATCTTGCCGACGTCGATGACGTCCGCGTCCTGGACGATCAGCTTGGAGACCGACTTCTCGCCCTGCGCCTTGCCCTCGAACGTCGCGTAGACGTTGACCTTCGACCCGGGGGTGATCTTGCCCGCGACCCCCGTCGCCGCGTCGACCATGATCGCGATCTCCTGCTGCCCGGATTTGAGCGCGGGCCGGTCGACGATCATGCCCTTCTGGAGGAGCGAGCCCTTGCTCAGCTCGGTCACGGCTATCTTGCCGCGCACCTCGTCCAGATCGGTGATCGCGGCGTCGGGCACCCAGCGCTCGGGCATCGAGACCGCCTCGAACGCCCCCGGCTCCAGTGCCTCATAGGGATTGATGTCCGACTTGAGCTTGTACGCGGTCGTCTCGGGCCCGACCTTGGACTCCACGTCGTTGACGACCGAGAGCACTCCGGCGAACGCGCCACCGGCGCACAGGACCGACAGGACCAGCAGGATGACTCCACGGCGCTGGCGAGAATTCATGGACGGACAACCTCGTGAGTGGGACGTTTACCGGCTGGTCAGGGCTGGGCGCCCGGCGGACCGGGCCAGGGCGGGAATCTCATCGCCGCGCGGCACCGGGCAGGAGCAGAAGGCGCAGCGGTCGCCGATGAGTTCGAAGCCGCACCAGTGGCACTCCTCTCTCCGTACGGACGCCACGAGCTGGTAGAGCACGGAGAGGTCCGGGATGGCCGCCGCGAACTCGATCAGCTTCGGGGTGCCCCACCAGCGCGCCGACTCGGCGGCCAGTGGCACCTCCTGGACCTCCCCGACGCCCCAGGACGGCGCCAGTGCCCCGCCGACCCAGTCGTCGCGCGGGGCCGTCCCATGGCCATGGCTGGTGAGCTGGCCACGGGCGACGGTCATATCGGTGGCGTACGCGGGCCCCGGAAGCGCGCCGCCACCGCCCACCTTGACCAGCTGCGGCTCGGGGTGCGCGAGGACGCCGAACTGGGCCCCCGGCATCCAGGACTTGACGTGCGAGGTCAGACTCACCGGCACCCGGTCCAGCCTGGCCACGCTGCCGAGCAGCGCCCCCGCGTGCACGTAGTGCGCCAGCAGCCGGGCGGAACAGGCCAGCACGCCCGGGCCGAGGTCGGAGACCGACAGCTGACGCAGCTGACGCGCGATGACGGCGACGGCCAGCGGCGGCAGTTCGAGCGGACACAGCGCGATCCGGTCGCTCTCCAGTACGGAACGCACGGTATGCAGTCTGCGGACGAAGGGCGGTGGCGTGGCGGCAGGATAGACCGCGACCAGATAGCCCTGAACGTCGAGGAGCGCCCCGGTCTCGGCGAGCGCGTCGTCCAACGACTGCTCCTCCGGCGGCCGGAGCACTACGGCCGACGGCGTCTGCCCGTCGGGCGGTGGAAGCACCAGCTCACGGCTGGTGACTGCTATCGCGGTGGGCACGTCGGCTACCCCGTCTCACGTCGTCGCCGAGCGGCGGCGGCCGCAGTTCGTGAACTGCCCCTGGCTGGTGCATCGTCACTTTATCCACGAAAGCCGCGTGAGAGAACAGTTCCTCTGAGTTACACCCTCCCGGTGCGCCCGCTCCTCCGGCCTACGGCGGGGAGTAGCCCGTGACCAGCGGATACACCTCATGGACTTGACAACCGCATTGGTCTGGACCACCTTGGTCGCACGCCTCAGGGGCCCCTGGACGCGCACTGGCACCACCTCCTTTTCTCCCCCCACGCTCGGAGGCTGTCGTGGTACGCGCACAATCCCCCCAGATCAGGAAGCAACTGCTCGGAGCCGCGGCGGTCGCCGCGCTCGCCGCCGGCGGGCTGATATCCACCGGCACCGGACACGCGGCCGAAGAGCACGGCCCCGCGACCGCCGCCGTCCCGGCGCACGCGGTCACCGGGTACTGGCAGAACTTCGACAACGGCGCGACCGTGCAGAAGCTCGCGGACGTCCCGGACGACTACGACATCATCGCCGTCTCCTTCGCGGACGCGACCGGTTCCCCGGGCGCCGTCGACTTCAACCTCGACCCGGCCGTCGGCTACGGCAGCGAGCAGCAGTTCAAGGACGACATCAAGGCAAAGCAGGCCGCGGGCAAGTCCGTCATCATCTCCGTCGGCGGCCAGAACGGCGCGGTGTCGGTCAGTGACGACGCCTCGGCGAACGCCTTCGCCACCTCCATCACCGGCCTCATGGACGAGTACGGCTTCGACGGCGTCGACATCGACCTCGAAAACGGCGTCAACGCCACCTATATGACCAAGGCGCTGAAGGCCGTCCACGACAAGAAGAGCGATGTCGTGGTGACGATGGCACCCCAGACGATCGACATGCAGTCGCCGTCCACCGAGTACTTCAAGACGGCCCTCGGCATCAAGGACTTCCTGACCGTCGTCAACATGCAGTACTACAACAGCGGCTCGATGAACGGCTGCGACGGCAAGACCTATGCCCAGGGCTCGGTCGACTTCCTCACCTCCCTCGCCTGTATCCAGCTGGAGAACGGCCTCGCCCCGTCCCAGGTCGGCATCGGCGTCCCCGCCTCGCCCAGCGGCGCGGGCTCCGGCTACGTCGAACCGGCGGTCGTGAACGCGGCCCTGGACTGCCTCACCAAGGGCACCGGCTGCGGCAGCTTCAAGCCGTCCAAGACCTACCCGGGCCTGCGCGGCGCGATGACCTGGTCCACCAACTGGGACGCGGCGGCGGGCAACGCCTGGTCGAAGGCGGTCGGCCCGAAGGTCCACGGCCTGCCGTAGCTAGCCCAGATCGCTGAGCCAGCGCACGATCGACGCCGTCGCGGCGACGTTCGAGCCGAGGTGGCGGGAGTTCTGGTAGTCGACGGGGCCTACGTCGACCACCGGGACCTCCGCCCCTCGGCGTCGCAGCTCCGCCCGGCAGTACGCGGTGTTCTCCACCGCCGCCTCCCTGTCCCCGCCCGCCACATACAGCCGCGTCGGCACCCGCGGCGCCCAGCCGGTGCACACCCGGGAGGCCGTCCGCAGCGCCGCGGCGAACTCCCCGGTCGGATGCTTGAGCAGCCGCCGGCCCTCGTCGGTGAGCAGGTCGTCCAGCTTCTCCGGGGTGCCCTTCATGAGGTCCTCCCCGGTGGTCGCACCGTCGAACAGCGACTCGATGTGCGGGGCGTACTTCTTCTCGAACACCCGTGCAGGACTGTCGTAGACATCGTGCAGCCGGTTGAAGGCGACCAGCGTGTACGCCACGTAGATCACGCTCGACTTCTCGTCCAGCTCCCCACCGAGCAGCGCCTTCAGCTCCGTCCCCCCGAAGTCGTACGCCCCGCTCACCGGCGCCAGCGCGCCCAGCCGGAACCAGCGGTCCTCGCCCGTCTGGAGCGACCGGGCCAGGCCCAGCGCGGCCGAGGCGCCCTGCGAGAAGCCGGTGACCGCGACCTTCCGCTCCAGGGGGACGACGGCGCGGGCGGCGCGCAGCATGTCGAGGGAGGCCGTGGTCTCCGAGGGGACGTCCATCCAGGGATGGAGCCCGGGGCCGGTGCCCATGCCGAGGTAGTCGGGCGCGACGGCGGCGAACCCGGCCGACGCGTAGGTGAGCGGCGGCGCGGGCAGGAAGCCGTGCCGCCGCATGGACGGCGCGTCGCTCTTGTGGCTGCCGGTGCCATGGGCGAAGGAGACCGCGCGCAGCCCGCCTTCCCGCCCGCGCGGCAGGGCGAGCAGTCCGCTCGCCGTGGTGGGGCGGCCGTGCGGGTCGACAGTCCGGTACGTCAGCCGGTACGCGTCGACGCCGTAGCGGACCGCACCGGCGTCGAACCCGCTGGAGCGCAGCTCGGCGGCGACATCGTCCGGGGCGGCCAGCGAGTACAGCCGTTCGACGGACACCAGCGCGCCCCGGCCATGGGTGGCCGGGGAGACCGCCGCCGCCTGCGGGGTGGCCGCCGCGGCCGGGACCGCCGCGGCGGCGGGAAGCAGCAGTAACGCGGCACAGGCGGCTGCCATGTTCGGCGCACGGCGCGTTCTTCGCATGAGGACCCTCATCTCTGACGTGTCTTGACGGCGTGACAAGGGTCCTCAGCTTTGTGCGAGCGGCCCGGGGGCGCATTGGCGTCCGCCCCCGGACCGTGGTGGGGGCAGCCCCCGCGCTACGTCACGGCTTGGGCAGCGCGCATCCGGTCAGGGTGAGGTCGATCTTGTTGCCGGTGGTCACGCACTTGGTGATCCCATACGTCTCCTGGGCGTAGTTGATGCCCTTGCGGACCGTCACCTTCCCGCTCTCGTCGACCTCGCACGGGTTGTTGAGGGTGCACTGGGCGCCGTCCTCGTTGCCCGTGTTGTTCACGGCCAGGACCGTGCCGGTCGTGGCGTCGACGACGGGTGAACCGGACGTTCCGCCAATCGTGTTACAGGCGGAGGTGTAGCGGACCGAGTCCTTCCAGGTCCAGTCGCCTTCCTTAAGGCGGTATGCAAATCCGTCGATATTGCAGGAGTAGATCTTCTTCCAGTAGCCGGAGACCACCTTGATGCTGGTGCCCTGGGCCGGGCGGCTGTCCGACAGTTGCAGTGCCTTGATGCCGTACCGCTGCTGTATTTGCGCGTACGTCGAGGTCAGCTGGTACAGCGAGACGTCGGTGTCGGTCATGGTCGCGTACGCGACCTTGCTCGCCCGTACCGTGCCCGCGCTCCCGCCGGAGCTGTTCAGCAGGGTGAAGCTGCGGCTCGACGCCTTGTCGACGATCACCTCGCCCGCGCCCGGGAAGCCGGTCTCCAGGCAGTGCCCGTTGGAGAGGACGAGCGCGGGGTCGGTGTCGGCGGACTTCGCGGTCCGTACGACCGAGCCGGAGCAGTTGCTGAGCGCGACCGTTCCGGCGAAGTCGACCGCCTGCGCGGCCTGGGGGTGGGAGGAGGAGGCGGCCGCCGGGGCGGCACCGACGCCCGCGAGGGTCGCGCCGCCCAGTAAGAGGGCCGAGAGCGCGCCGACGAGAGGTCTGTTCACAGGGGGGTTCCTTCCCTCGATGAGAAGTTCCTTCGGCTTCGACCATTTCCCGCCCTTGACCATGTCATGCGCATGGCCGAACACTGGCGCAGCAGTCGCTCGCCTCTCACCCCCCAGGAGCATGTATGCGACTTCGCACCCGCGGCAGACGGGTTACCGCCCTCGCCGCCCTGCTGTCCCTCGCCCTCGCCGCGCCGATCGCGGCCCAGGCCGACGATCCGGCCCCCGGGCGTGCCACCTCGGCCGATGCGGCGGCCGACGCGGTGCCTCACGCGGCCGCCGATGAGAACGTGCGCCAGTACGAGATCGCGGGCCCTGCCTCCCCGGCCGAGCGTTCCGCCGTCGCCGCCACCGGCGTCTCCATCGACGAGACGGACGCCCGCTCCGTCGTCGTCACCGCCGACTCCGCCCAGGTCAAGCGGTTGCGCGCGCTCGGCTACCGGCTCACCGCGCTGCCCGGTCCGGCCGACCGCAGCAAGGGCCGGGCCACCGCGCCGTTCGACTTCCCCTCGGCGGACTCGAAGTACCACAACTACGCCGAAATGAACGCCGAGATCGACGCGGCCGTAGCCAAGTACCCCGCCATTCTGAGCAAGCGTGTCATTGGAAAGTCGTACGAGGGCCGGAACATCGTCGCGCTGAAGATCAGCGACAACGTGGCCACCGACGAGGCCGAGCCCGAGGTGCTGTTCACCCATCACCAGCACGCACGGGAGCACCTCACCGTGGAGATGGCGCTGTATCTGGTGCACCAGCTGACCGACGGCTACGGCACCGACTCCCGCATCACCGACATCGTCAACGGCCGCGAGATCTGGATCGTCCCGGACCTCAACCCGGACGGCGGCGAGTAC
The DNA here is from genome assembly GCF_040629205.1 of Streptomyces sp. NPDC005962. Lineage (NCBI taxonomy): Bacteria > Bacillati > Actinomycetota > Actinomycetes > Kitasatosporales > Streptomycetaceae > Streptomyces > Streptomyces sp. NPDC005962. Next base: position 60,479 of record NZ_JBEXVE010000047.1, read on the forward strand.
GACATCGCGACCGGCAACTACCGCAGCTGGCGCAAGAACCGGCAGCCCAACTCCGGCTCCTCCTCCGTCGGCACCGACCTCAACCGCAACTGGGACTTCAAGTGGGGCTGCTGCGGCGGCTCCTCCGGCTCCGCCGGTTCTGAGACTTACCGCGGCGCCAAGGCCGAGTCGGCCCCCGAGGTGAAGGTCGTCGCGGACTTCGCGCGCAGCCGGGTCGTCGGCGGCAAGCAGCAGCTCAAGGCCGCGATCGACTTCCACACCTACAGCGAGCTGGTGCTGTGGCCGTTCGGCTGGACGTACAGCGACACCACGACCGGGATGACCAAGGACGACTACGACGCGTTCGCCACGATCGGCAAGAAGATGGCCGCGAGCAACGGCTACACCCCCGAGCAGTCGAGCGACCTCTACATCACGGACGGGACGATCGACGACTGGCTGTGGGGCTCGCAGAAGGTGTTCGCATACACCTTCGAGATGTACCCGTCGTCGAGCGGAGCGGGCGGCTTCTACCCGCCGGACGAGGTGATCGACCGCGAGACGAGCCGTAACAAGGACGCGGTGCTCCAGCTGCTGGAGAACGCGGACTGCATGTACCGGTCGATCGGCAAGGAAGCGCAGTACTGCGCGACGAGCTGACGCCGACCGGCCGGGAGTCCCGGGGTCCCTGCGGACCCCGGGGCTCCCCCACGGTGAGAGGCGCTAGATCACCAGGCTCAGCAGGCCCGCCACCGCGAAGCCCGCCACCGACAGCACGGACTCCAGCACGGTCCACGACTTCAGGGTGTCCCGCTCGGATATCCCGAAGTACTTCGCCACCATCCAGAAGCCGCCGTCGTTGAGGTGCGAGGCGAAGATCGAGCCCGCCGAGATCGCCATGATGACCAGCGCCAGATGGGCCTGTGAGTAGTCGCCCGAAGCCAGCATCGGGGAGACGATCCCCGTGGTGGTGACGATGGCGACGGTCGCCGAGCCCTGGGCGACCCGCAGCACCACGGAGATCAGGTAGGACAGCAGGATGACGGGCAGGCCCGCGCTGTCGAAGGCGTCCGCGAGGGCCTGGGCGACACCGCTGCCCTTGAGGACGGCGCCGAAGACGCCGCCCGCGCCGACGATCAGCAGAAGGTTGCCGACGGGCTTGAGGGACGTGGTGGAGACGGTCTCCAGGGACTTGCGGGACCAGCCGCGCCGGATGCCCAGCAGGTAGTACGCCAGCAGCAGGGCGATCGTCAGCGCCACGAAGGGGTGGCCGAAGAACTCGATGACCGAGCGGCCGGTGCTCGGGTCCAGCGCGATGGAGGAGAACGTCGCGAAGAGGATGAGGATCAGCGGCGTACCGATGATGGCGAGGACCGTGCCCACCGACACCGGCTGCTCCGTGGGCTGCCTGCCGGCGGCGCGCTGCTCGGCCGCGACCGCCTCCCGGGCCTCCTCCGCCGCCTCGACCATGTCCTGCGGCACGGGGACGAAGATGCGGTTGCCGATCCAGGCGGCGTACGCCCAGGCGGCGAGGACGGACGGGATGCCGACGAGGACACCCATCAGGATGACCCAGCCCAGGTCGACATGGAGCAGTCCGGCGGCGGCGACCGGGCCGGGGTGCGGCGGCAGGAAGGCGTGGGTCATGGACAGCCCGGCCAGCAGCGGCATCGCGTAGAGCACGATCGACTTGCCGCTGCGCTTGGTGGCCGCGTAGACGATCGGCGCGAGGACGAAGATGCCGACGTCGAAGAAGACGGGTATGCCGAAGATGAGGCCGGTGAGGCCCATGGCGAGCGGGGCGCGCTTCTCCCCGAAGAGGCCGAGCAGGCGGGAGCTGAGCGCCTCGGCGCCGCCGGAGACCTCCAGGATCGCGCCGAGCATGGTGCCCAGGCCCATGATGATGGCGACGTGGCCGAGGATGCCGCCCATGCCGGTTTCGATGAGCGAGACGGCGTCGGACTTCTGGACCGTGCCGAAGAGTTCGGTGACCGAGAGCCCGGCGCCCAGGCCGACGGCTATGGAGACGCCGAGCAGCGCGATGAAGGGCTGCAGCCGGACCTTGATGATCAGGTAGAGCAGAAGGGCGATGCCGAGGACCGCGACGGTCAGCAGACCGGCGGTGCCGGGGATGAGCGCGAGCAGGCCACCGGTGTGGGGTGGGGTCTCGGCAGCGGGAGCGGCCGCGAGCAGCATGGAAGGCTCCGGAATGTGGGTAGGGGGTATCGCCGCACGGCGGGGGGCCGCGCGCGGGGGAGGTGATCGTGGTGCGGGTGATCAGGGGTCCGGTCCTGGCGATGTCGGCAGTGGGTGTGGGGGGTTCCGGGCGCGGGCGGGGGTTCGAGACCCCAGATCG
>NZ_JBEXVE010000048.1:0-60638 GCF_040629205.1 Streptomyces sp. NPDC005962
ACGCCCCCGCCCTGTTATCTTTCTTCCTGCCCGGGCCGTCCCCCCCCCCCCACGTGCCGCCCCGGCGGGCGGCCCCCCGCGCCCCCGCCCCCCCCCGCCCGGGCCTGCGCCTGTCAACCGGAGAGGACCCGTTGCCGACCACCACCTCATGCGAAATGTCGGGTACTGGGCCGCCACCTCCATGAGAGCTCAGTGCCCCGGGCCGGAACGGGTCCGGACGCTCGTCGCAGTGGCCGCGGGCGCCTGCCTTGGTACCGGCATGACGCTCATCGCCGGGGTGCGGCATGTCCAGGCCAGGGACGGGGCGGGTGGCGGCACCCTGGCTCAGGCAGAAACCAGCCGGGCGAGACGGCCATCGGCTGATTGAAGGAGATCAGCACGATGACCGCACCTGACAGTGTGCCCCTGCACGCCCTGACCGAGGACAATCTCGCCTCGGCGAGTCCGGATCTGCTCCGCGCGATGATCAAGACCTTCGCCGACGCGCCGATGTCCTCCGAGGCCGACGCCGCCTGCGGTGCCGAGTACGGGCAGGTCAACGACGAACACGTCAACCACCGCAACGGCGATAGCCTTCCGTAACCGCCCCCTGGACCAAGGCCCCTACACCTTCGTCTGGGTCGACGCGCTGACACAGAAGGCCGGCGAGGGCGGCCGCATCATCAACGTCCACGCGCTGGTCGCGGCCGGTGTCAACGCCGACGGACAGCGCGAGATCCTCGGCCTGGACGTGGCCACCGCCGAGGACGGCGCCGGCTGGCTCGCCCTTCTGCGCTCCCTGATCGCCCGCGGCCTCACAGGCGTGCAGCACGTCATCTCCGACGCACACACCGGACTCGTCGACGCCATCGGCGCCGTCCTGCCCGGAGCCTCCTGGCAGCGCTGCCGCACCCACTGAAGCCGTAGGAGCTGACCAGGCAAGGGCACCCGGTCTCCGCTCCGACCGTCGGCCGGCTGCTGAAGGGGCAGGGCTTCAGTCTGCAGGCCAGCGCCAAGAAACTGGAGGGAAAGCAGCACCCCGACCGGGACGCGCAGTTCCGCTATATCAACGAGCAGGTCAAGAGGCACCAGGCCGCCGGACAGCCGGTGATCAGCATCGATGCCAAGAAGAAGGAGCAGCTGGGCCAGCTGCCCAACCCCGGGCGGCAATGGCGTCCCGCAGGTGATCCGGTGCAGGTGGAGGACCACAGCTTCTACTTCATCGGCCCCGACGTCGAGGTGGCGATACCCTTCGGCATCTACGATCTGGCCCACGACAGTGGCTGGGTGAACGTAGGCACCGATCACGACACCTCTGTGTTCGCCGTCGAGTCGATCCGCCGCTGGTGGCGGGCCCGCGGCCGGGTGGACTACCCGGATGCCGACATGTTGTTGATCACTGCGGACTGCGGAGGGTCCAACAGCTACCGCTACCGCTTATGGAAGGCCGAACTCGCCGCGTTCGCCGCCCAGATGGGTCTTGCGGTGACCGCCTGTCACTTTCCGCCCGGCACCTCGAAATGGACAAGATCGAGCACCGGCTGTTCTCCCACATCAGCATGAACTGGCGTGGCAGGCCCCTGACCAGCCACGAACTTAAGGACGGAAGAGAGGGACAGCGGGGAGTGGCCGCTACGAGCGGCGGTCAGACCGCGGAGGCCGTGGGCTTGTCGACGCGCGCCACCTGGCGGCTCCTCTACGAGTCGGCGGCACGGGCCAAGGAACTGCTGTGCCTGAACGTCGAGGACCTGTTCACCAGACAGGCGTGGCAGGATCACTGCCAAGGGCGGCGCGATCCCGTGGATCCACTGGCAGTCCGGCGCGGCGCAGTTGCTGCCCCGGCTGATCGCCGGCCGCTCCGAGGGCCCGCTGTTCCTCGAGGAGATCTTCGAGGAGTCCTCCCGGCTGCAACTGCTGCCTGTGCACCCTGAAGTGGCCACAAAGGGGATTGCCGCCAAGCCTCACGGTCTCCGTACCGTCTCGGCCGCCACTCTGCGGCCGAGACGGAGCAGGCCGGGCTGTTCACGGCGGTTGCCCTCACCAGCGGCTACGGGCTCAACAACCACGCCGAGCAGATCTTCGCCAGCGGTCTGGGAGCTCGCGCGAGTTCCGGTTCACACTCCGGGGCCGAAGTCCCGTGCTTGTTCATAACCGAGTTCCAGCAGGGCGGCACGGAGCTTTGCTGCGGCTTCGTCCATAGCTGACTGGTCCTCCTCCTGCTTGGCCTTGCTGAAATCAAAGTCGGACATGTCCCAGACCGGCGCGACATGTATATGCAGATGCGGTACCTCAAAGCCTGCGATGACGAGGCCGGCGCGCGGAGCGTTCCAAGCCCGCTGCACCCCTTGCCCCACGGCCTGGGCTACCTCGAAGCAACGCGCCAGGAGGGCCCCGTCGGCGTCCGTCCACCGGTCGACCTCACGCCGCGGCACAACAAGAGTGTGACCAGGCCGCAACGGAGCGATGGACAGAAACGCGACGATTTCCGGATCCTGCCAGACGAAGCGTCCGGGCAGCTCGCCAGCGATAATGCGTGAGAATACAGTAGTCATACGTGAAATTGTCCTCAGAGACGTCAGGCCGCGGATGACGGCGTATCGGGCAACGACGGCCAGAGATGCGCCCACGGCCACGCCCGCTCCAGCTGCGCGGCCAGTGCCAGCAGTTCGGGCTCCGAACCCGGGCGCCCGACGAACTGGATGCCGAGCGGCAGCCCACTCGACGTCCGGCAGAGCGGCACCGACGACGCCGGGCGCCCGGTCACGTTCGCCAGCTGGGTAAAGGGCGCGGGCTCGAGGTTCGCGGCGGCCAGTTTCTCGACGAGGTTCATCCGGCCCAGCACACCGCCGATCCGGGCAGCCAGCAGCCCCCGTGCGGCGAGCCGGACCGGCAAGGCGAGATCGAACTCGCCGATCGGCCACGCCGGCCGGGCGGTGGTCGGGGTGAGCAGCATGTCGTAGCGCTCGTGGAACGCGGCCAGCGCCCGGGTGTGCTGATGCCAGCGGGACTGCGTGGCCAGATATCTCGGCGCCGAAAGGCTCCGGCCGATCGCAGCCATGATCCGGGTCTCGATCTCGAAGTCGTCCTCGGCACAGCCGGTGAACTCCCGTGCGGCGGTGACCTCGGCGGCGACCATCGCGTACCAGGTCGTGAGGAAGTCGGTGGCCAGGCGCTGCCCGTCGATGGCCGGGGCGGATTCCTCCACGACGTGTCCGAGTCCGGTGAGCAGCTCCGCCGCGTCCCGAACCGCAGTGGCGGCCTGCGGATCAACCGGTCCGCCGAGCGAGGACACCGTGGTCAGCCCGATCCGCAGCGGGCGCGGGGCGTCGACGACGGCGTCGGCGTACGGACGCTCCGCCGGAGCCACCCGGTACGGGCCCTCCGGTGCGGAGCCGGCCAGCACGTCGAGCATCGCGGCGGAGTCACGGACCGTGCGCGACAGCACGCCCTGCACCGCGGCGCCATGGAAGACCTCGTCGACGTCCGGCCCGGACGGGACGACGCCACGCCCCGGCTTGAGCCCGAACAGCCCACAGGCCGCAGCCGGGATCCGGATGGAGCCCCCGCCGTCGTTCCCGCCCGCGACCGGGACGACTCCGGCCGCGACGGCCGCCGCGGACCCGCCGGAGCTGCCACCGGGCGTCCGCGACGGGTCCCAGGGGTTGTGGGTCGGGCCCCCCGCGACCGGCTCGGTTATCGCCCGAGCGCCGAACTCGGGGGTCGCGGTCCGGCCGAACACGACCAGACCGGCATCGAGCCAACGCTGTACCACCGTGGACGTCTCCGGGCGCGGGAAGCGTGCCAGCGACCGATTCCCACTGCCGGTCGGAACCCCGGCGAGATGCTGACCCAAGTCTTTGATCAGGAACGGGACGCCGGCGAACGGCCCGGACAGCGGGCCGCGAGCGCGGGCACGGGCGTCGTCGTCGAGTCGGTGGCGGATCGCGTTGATCGTCGGTTCGACGGCATCGGCACGGGCAATCGCCGCCTGGAGCAGTTCAACCGGGCTCACCGCTCCCGACTTCACCAGCCCGGCCAGCCCGACGGCGTCGTGCTCCCGGTACTCTTCCCAAGTGATACCCATACGAGTGTTCCCATCAAAACGATAAAAGGGGCCGGTCCGCGGCATGCCCAACGTCACGCCCCGGTCATCGGCGTCCCGGCCACGGCCTCACGCAGGTCTCGGCCGGCCGGTCACGACCGCGTCAGACACCGCGTAGCGATGTTGATCAGCCGTGGTCCGAGTCAACACTGTGCCGCAACGGCACACTCAAGCCCATGGATACCGGAATCACACCACGCCGAGTGTCTGCGGCCGGCAGCTGCGGACGCGGGCACGCGATGAAGCTCAGACTGACCGGAGGCAGAAGGGGTGTCCGGCTGCCGGGCCGGCGTAGGCCCCTCCGCCTTCTTGCTATGCCGAGTTGACGTCGCCAGTGGGCTGCGGCTGACGCGCGCCATTTCGCGCGGTCTGGCCTTCCCGCCCCCGACCTGGCGCCTGACCCTCGCCGTCGTCCGCGACGTACTCGCGCAGGTCCTCGGACATCGGCGTCCGACGACCCGCACCCGCGCCACCTCGACGGCCGCGACCTCTACGGAAAGTCGGCGGCGAACTGAGCGAGACGGCTGGCGCGGGGCAGGTCGACAGCGATCGCCGAACCGCCGTACGGACCATGATCGCCATACCTGATGACGAGCGACTCGCTGGGCGGAGGTTTCGCCGCGATGTGACGCAAGTCACATCGCGCGAGGTGGCATCGTTCGTCACTTGATGCCTAAATCTCACTCCTTACAGCCGCCACTCGCTGTGCGCCCGGATCCGCCCGACGACTGCTCACGGAGCCGGGATCGCCGGGAGCAGCAGGTACGACTTCACATCGGGACCGAAGTGCAGGGTGACCGTGCCGCCGAAGATCTCTGCCGGACGATCCTCCGGGTCGGTGTGGATGAAGGGGCCGACGCCCGTCGTCGGGTACATCGCGTTCTCGATTTCCGTGCCTTGGTTGCTGTAGTCGCGACCACCGATGCCCAGCTCGAGGACGTAGCCGGCCGGGACCACGATGCTCGTCGGCCAGATCTCGATGTCGACGTCGACGGGCTCACCGGGGACGAGCAACTCGATGGCGTCGTGACTGTGCACCGGTCGATAGGGTTCGGACCTGTCGGTGTCGAGTCGCCGATGGGAAGCGCGGAGCCATCCCAACGCGATCGGCACCTTCGGGTCGTTGGACCCGATGAACGTGACCTCGGTGCCCTGCGGGTCGTAGAGCCTCAGGCTCAAGAAGAGATCAGCGTCGGCCGTGGCGGACGAGATCCGCAGTTTCGCTGCGGCTGGACCGGTGAACTCTCGATCGTGACCGGCAGGCGGGAGCCTGAAACGCAGGTCTTCGTGCTCCGGCTGGTAGCTCAACGTGCCCGAGGCGCCCGGCGAGGTGCGCAACTCCATGGTCTCCGGACACAGATGGAATTCGGTCCACTCGGTCCGTGCGATCGGCCACTCCTGCTCGAATCGCGGCTCGAACCTCTCTCCTGGATGGCGCACGAGAAGCTCGACGGGCGGCCGATCCAGCCAGCCGTTCTGTTCCCCCTTCAAGAATGTGCCGAAGAACTGCTTCTGCAGCCCGAGCCCGCGATCGTTGTAGAACGGATTGAAGTGGGTGTCCCCGTGCATCTCGAGCCACTTGAGCTCGGATCCGGCTGCCAGGAACCCCTCTACGTTTCCGCGCGTGTGCAGTCCCATCCCGCCCCAGTTGCCAGCCGACAGCAAGGGCACTTCGATCCGGGACAGATCGGCGGAGCGCTCCTGATAGAACTCTCCCTTCACCGGGCGCGCAAGGAGCTCCGCGTAGAGGTCGCGCCGGTTCTGCCGCAGGACATCGTCATCGAGATCGACGTCACCAGCGACGGGACGGCCGGTGTTGCGGTCGGTCGGTCCCCGGCTGCCCATGCCGTACTGGACGGTGAACATCTGGCGTGCCTGCGCTCCCTTGACGAACTCGCACGCGATTCCGCCATGGCGCGCACCCTCGCGGTAGTGGTCGGCGAAGCCCTCCCATACACAGATCGCCGCGAGATGAGGTGGCCGCAGGGCGGCCACCTGCCACTGGTTGGCCGCGAAGTAGGAGATACCGAGGAGGCCGACCTTCCCGTTGCTCCACTCCTGCTGCCCGGCCCACTCGATGCACTCGTAGAGGTCACGAGCCTGGAGCGCGGTCAAGACGTCCAAGAAGCCCGGGGACCGTCCGCTGCCCCGGGAGTCGACACGAACACACACATATCCATCGGGGACCCACTTTTCGGGGTCCGCCATCTCCCAGTTCTGGTAGCGACCCGTCGACCCGTGCGCCACCTCCGGGTATGCCTCATGCATGCGCCGCCAGTTGGCCGGGTAGCCGTCGGCCAGGTGCAGTCCCTTTCCGTAGGGGCCCATCGCCAGGATCACGGGGTAGTCGCCCGGCTCTGTCGGACGGAACACGTCTGCGCGCAGGACCGTGCCGTCGCTGACGCGGATCGGGGCGTCCCAGTCGATCGTGATCCCGTCGACCTCGGCGGGTTGGTCTCGCATGTGTGCCATCGTCAGCTCAGCTCTCTCTTGAGGATTTTTCCGGTGGACGTCATGGGCAGCGCATCGCGGAACTCCACGAGGCGCGGGTACTTGTACGCGGCGAAATGTTCCCTGCCCCAGGCGACGAGCTCGTCCGCGGTGATCTGAGCGCCTGGCTCGGCCACGACGATGGCCTTGACCTCCTCGCCGTGGGAGCCGTGCGGGACGCCGACCACCGCGACGAGCGAGATCGCAGGATGCGTCATCAGCACCTCTTCGAGTTCGCGGGGATAGACGTTGTAACCGCCACGAATGATCATGTCCTTGGACCGGTCGACGATGACGAAGTAGTCGTCGCCGTCCTTCCTGGCCAGATCGCCGGAGCGGAACCAGCCGTCCTTGATCGCCTCGGCTGTGGCCTCGTGCCGGCCGTGGTAGCACTTCATGATCTGGGGGCCCTTGATCGCGATCTCGCCGATCATCTCGGGGGCGCCCGGGGGTATGTCGCTCCAGTCGTCGTTGATGAGTTTCATCTCGACGCCTGCTATCGGCTTGCCGATGGAGCCGACGCGTGGGTCTTCCCCATAGACGCTGAATGACGAGATGGCAGAGGTCTCCGACAGCCCGTAGCCCTCGAGGATGGTGACGCCGAAGCGATTCTGGAAGTCCCTGTGCACCTGGGCAGGTAGTGCTGAGCCACCCGCGGCGGCGACGCGGAGGTTGGCGGCGATCTCGGCTACCGGGACGTCGGGGGTCAGCGCGCCGAGCAGAGCCCAGTACATGGTGGGCACACCTGCGAAGAACGTGACCTTCTCGCAAACCATCGTGGCGATCGCGGATGCGGCCTCGAAACGCGGCAGCATCACCACAGTGCCGCCGAAGGCGAACGCAGCGTTCTGGATCACCGTCTGGCCGAAGGCATGGAACAGCGGCAGTGCGCACAGGTATGTGTCGGGTCTTTCTGCGTCCGCACCGTACATGCCCTTACCCGACAGCGCGGTGAAGTGCATGTTGCGGTGGCGCAGCTCGGCGCCCTTGGGCTGACCCGTCGTTCCCGAGGTGTAGAGAATCACCGCGGTGTCGTCGTCGTCGCGCTCGACTCTCTCGAAGGCGGGCGACTGCTGCGACCACGGCGCCGACCCGCTCCCGAACACCACGAGAGCGACATCAGTCCCGTCGACCGCTTGGCGCGCCGTTTCCCCTGTAGGGAGTTCCGCCGTGCCCTCGAACGCGAAGTAAGCGACAGCGCCGGAATCATCGAGATGGTAGGCCACCTCGCGCGTCTTCAACAGCACGTTGAGCGGCACGACAGTCGCGCCGGCCTTCAGGATGCCGAAGTAGACGATCGGGAAGAAAGGCAGGTTCGGACACGAGAGCGCAACCTTGTCGCCCGGCTTCACGCCGTACTCGACCAGCAGTTTCGCCACCTGGTTCGCCGCCCCGTCCACCTGGGCGTAGGTCAATCTGGTGTCACCGAACACGACTGCGGTGCGCTCCGGATACATACCGACCGAGTTCTCCAGCAGGCCGGCGAGGTGACATTCAGTCATGGCCGATTCCCTTTCGATGAGGCGACTCACTCGATGCGGAGCGGACTGTCCGACACCAAGGCGACCCGAATACGCGTTCACGACTCACGAAACGCGCTCCGTATGCGCTCCGTGGGGCCGTCCAGCGGCCCGGTCACTGCGCGGCCCGGCCGGGACGGGCCACCACGGTGTTGCGCAAGGTGCCGAGACGCTCGACCTCGACATCGACGACGTCGCCGGGCTGCATCAGCCAGGGCGGCGTGCGCGCGTAGCCGACGCCGGAGGGGGTCCCGGTGGCGAGCAGGTCGCCCGCACGGAGGGCGAACGTGCGGCTGATCAGCGCGAGAGTGTCACCGACGGTGTAGACCATCTGGTCGGTACTGCCCTCCTGCACCACCTCACCGTTGACCCGCGTCCGAATGGTGAGCCCGTGGCGGAGGTCGCCCACCTCTGTGGCGGGTACCAGCGGCCCGAGCGGTCCGGAACGGTCGGCGTTCTTCCCCAGGGTCCACTGCGAGGTCAGCTTCTGCGCTCTGCGTGCGGTGACGTCGTTGAACGTCGAGTAGCCCACCACCGAGCCGAGTGCCTCTTCCGGCGTCGCGTCGGTGAGGGTCGCGCCGACGTAGGCGACGACCTCCCCCTCCCAGTCCAGACCGTCCTCATCGAGGGGAACCGGGATCTCCGCCCCATCCACCGCAAGTGAGGCCGGCCAGCGAGCGAACAGCGTGGGATGAGGAGGGATCCCGTCTGCTGCGTACGTTCCCTCGGCCAGATGCGCCAGGTAGTTCAAGCCGACGCAGATCACGCGCGCGTCGGGAAGCACAGGCGGGACCAGGTCGACATCGGTCGCGGGCAGCGAAGGTCCGGTCGGTGGCAGCGTCACCGCATGGTGGGGATCGGCCCAGAACTCTTCCAGTCCGCAGATCGGCGCGACGCCGGCGCCATCCTCGGCGAGCCTTGCGACGACGGTGCTCCCGTCGGTCTCGCGCAAACCGACCAGCCGTATGCCCATGCGAGGTGCCTTCCTGGAATGTCGCAACGTTCTCGAACCGGTGCCGGAGCCGGAGTTGACGTCGGGCGTCGCGCGCGGCGTCCGCAGCGGTTATTGCGCGACCTGGTATTTTTCGAACGAGGCAGGATCGATCGAGACACCTGTTCCTGGCGCCTGACTCACCGCCACGAAACCGTTCGTGATCTCCGGACGGACCGCGAAGAAGTCTTCCGGCAGCCAGTCGTAGTATTCGACTGCCAGGGCTGTGGTTCCACAGCACACCAACTGACTGTGCAGTTCCCATGAGGTGTGGGGAGCCACGGGGATGTTCCAGGTGTCGGCGAGTGCGAGGACGCGCATGAACTCCGTGACCCCGCCCATCCGATGGGCATCGGGTTGCAGGATGTCGACGGCTCCGTGCTCCAACAGCTCTCGGAATCCGTAACGCGAGTACTCGTTCTCACCGGCGGCGATCGGCACCCCGATCGTGCCGTGCAGCCGACCGTAGTCGTGGATGGAGTCTGCGAGTATCGGCTCCTCGAGCCAGGTGATGTCCAGGTCGGTGATCGCGGCGGCGAAACGACGCGTGGTGAGCAGGTCATAGCGCTGGTTTGCGTCGACCATGACGCGACCGGACGGGCCGACGACGTCGCGGACGATCTCGACCCGTCGGACCGCGTCGTCGAGGTCTGCTCCGACCTTCAGCTTGACGCCCCAGAAGTTGCGGGCGGCGTAGGCCTCGGCGGCCGCCCGTAGCTCGTCGTGTGACAACGAGACCCAGCAGCCGTCTCCGTAGACGGGGACCTCGGGGGCCACACTGCCGAGATGGGCATGGAGCGGCTGGTTCGCCGTCCTCGCGCGCAGGTCCCACACTGCGATGTCGACCGCCGAGATGGCGTACATGGCCACACCCTTGCGGCCCCGACTCAGCGAGTGCATGAACATGCGTTGCCACAGGTCGCGGACGCGTGCCGGGTCTGCCCCGATCACGAGCGGAACCAGTTCCGTGCTGAGGAAGGACGCCACGGAGGCGCCACCGCCGCCGATGACGGTGGTCCACCCCTCCCCCACCCTGCCGTCGGTGTCCGTGACCCGCACCACCACCACACCGAGGACATCGAGGGCGGACCCGTAGCTGCTCCGGATCGGGTGCGGCTGCGGGACGGCGAGGTGATGCACCTCGGCCTGGGCGATGACGGCCACGTGGGGTCCTTTCGTCGGAGGGGGGCGCCTTGCTGGGTGCTGCTGTCACGGACTGCCGTCGACGGACAGGAGGATTCAGTGACCTCCCGACTGCGATACAGCTGAGTCCGTGGTCGCGGGCTCGTCGCCGACCGACCGCGGAAGCAGTAACAGTGTGAGGCCGGCAAGGAGTGCGGCTACTCCACAGGTCGTCCACACGGTGAGGTATCCCGAAAGGGGGGCGTATCCCTCGTTCAGCCCTCCCAGCGAACCGGTCGCGGACAGCACGATGGCGAAGACAGCTGTCGCGATGGTGCCGCCGATGGTCTTGGCCGCATTGGTCATGCCCGTTGCGAATCCCGTTCGATCCGATGGGGCCGCCGACGCTGCCAGAACGGGAAAGGCAGCCATGACGGCTCCCGATCCCAGACCGGTGACAACCAGGTTGACCACCGCTTGGCCGGGCGAATCGTGGAAGGGAAGCCAGAGGCCATATCCGGCCGCGCCGACGAATGCCGCGGACACCACCGTCCGGCGTGCTCCGAGCCGACCTGCGACAAACGGGAAGACGACCGCACCGATCGCGATGAAGACGACGTGAGTTCCGATCGCGACGGACACGAACTGTGCACCGGCGCCCAATCCATAGCCTGTGACGTCGGGGTCCGTGCGGGCGAAGGTGACGAGCGGGATCTCGGCGCCGAGAACCGCGATGCCGAACAAGAGCGCCGCCAGCTGCACGGGCCACTGCGCGCGGATCTTCAAAAGCCGCACGTCGATCACGGGTTCGCGCTGGCGTGCTTCGTAGCGTACGAACGGGATCTGGATGAGCAGGCAAGTGATGACGAGCAGCCAGGCGAGTGGACTCGTCGCACCCTGGAGATGCAGGAGCACCATGCCGGCCAGGAACGAGGCAAGCGAGGCCGCCAGCAGCCCGAGCCCCACCCAGTCCGGACGCGCCGCAGAGGCAGTCGGCTCGTCACTCTCGATACCGAACCGGACGACGATGATGCAGGCAGTGGTCAGGACGGCTGGGATCGACAGCGACACCGGGAGCGGCACCGCGCCCGCCAGGGCGCCGCTGGAGACGGACCCGGCGATGATCGAGATGTAGAACGCACCGACAAGAAATCCTGCCGCGTGTCGGCTCAGGCGGTGGTGGTCCTTGGACCCCGCTGTCCGTCGATAGATGATCGCGATCTCGATCGGGAGCCAGACAGCGCATGCCCCCTGCAGCGCGTAGCCGATGAGAAAAGTGGTAAACGACGGGGCGAACACCAGAATCCACGACCCCAGCGCCGTGAGAGACGTCGTCCAGATCAGCACCTGCTTGTGCCCTCGGACGTCACCGAGTCGGGAGAAAGCGAGCACCATGAGTGCTGCCATGCCGTGCTGGGTGGTCTCGAACCAGTTGAACTCGCCATCGGAGATACCGAGGTGGTCGGCGACATCGGTGATGATCGGGCTGTAGAAGCCGCGCATGATGCCGTAGACGAGTTCGGTGAAGACGAGGAGTCCGATCACCTTCGCCAGTCGCGAGACAACCAGGCCCGGCGGTGGAGTGGCGGCTGAGTGTGTGTCGGCTGCCATCGGGAGGGGAACCTTTCGATCTGTGGACCACGCCGGGCATAGCGTCAGCACTCAGCTGCATGGCGGGAATCATGCGAGTTCGCGGAAGCTGCGCCGGCGACGCTGACCACGGTCACCACGGTGTGCGGAGGTCAGTCGAACAGATCGGGAGAGTCCGCGACGATCTGGTCCCACAGAGGCCGGAACTGGAACCAGCCGGCGACCGGATTCCCGGTCTGATTCCGCACGTCCACCGCCGTGTCGTGGTCGACGAGGGTCGGCGTGCCGGCAGCCATCGCCAGTAGTTGGGTCTGGCAGGAGCGCTCCATGGTGATGAACCACCACGCGGCGGCCGCGACGGACTGCCCCACGGTGAGGAGACCGTGGTTCTGAAGGATGACCGCCTTCGCACCGCCGAGCGCGACACCGATCCGGCGGCCCTCCTCGGTGTCGTTCACGACGCCACGGAAGTCGGAGTAGAGCCCCTGATCTTCGTAGAACGCGCACGCGTCTTGCGTGATCGGCGCGAGCGGGATGCCGAGCGTGGCGAAGGCCTTGCCGTGCGGCGAGTGGGCGTGGGCGGCGGCGACCGCATCCGGCCGGGCCTTGTGAACCTCGGAGTGGATACAGAACGCCGCCCGGTTCACCGGTCGCTTGCCATGGAGCAGGTTGCCGACGTGGTCGACATGGATCAGGTCCGACACCTTGATCTGGTTGAAGCTCATGCCGAACGGGTTGACCCAGAAGGTGTCGGCGTATTCCGGATCGCGGGCGGTGATGTGGCCGGCCACTCCCTCGGAGAAACCGAGCTTGCCGAAGACCCGGAACGCGGCCGCGAGCTCGCGCTTGCGGTGCTCCCGCTCCTCCTCGACGGTGAGGTTGACCGGAGGCAACGGCAGTTCGAAGTCGTCGGGAGCCGGCCCGATGCTGGCGCGGACCATCTCCAGGACGTCGGGCGTGACTGCGCTCGTCATGGCTACCTTTTCTATAGAATACAACTCTGTATGTGATAGGGCCGATACTCCGACCTATCCGGCCGACGTGTCAAGCGGTGCGGTCCACCCGCGAACACCAAGGGCGGCATGACCGGTGGCCACATGGACCCCTTGCCTGCGCGGCAACACCCCGGAGCGGGAACGATCCGTAGCGGTCCCGGGGCTCCACCGGTCGGCCGGTGCGCGCACCACTCACGCCACACCAACAGCCCTCGTGAGAAGCGTCGGTATCGACGCATGCTGACTGGAGTATTTCAGATACACTCATGTATCCGTAGGGACGAGCATGGAGGAGCAGTGCCACGAGGATCGACCGGCCAGCGTGCCGTGACGACCGCCCGGCTGCTGGCGAGCGCCGCCGAGGTCTTCGCCGAGCGTGGCTTCAACGGGGCCAGTATCGGAATGATCTGCGAGCGGGGCGGCTTCACACGCGGCGCGTTCTACTCCAACTTCGCAAGCAAGGACGAGCTCTTCTTCGCTATGTTCGAGGCGCATGCCGATGTGATGCTCACACGGTTGCGGACCGCGCTGGAGCATGCTTCTGGAGCGAGCGATCCGCTCCAGCACTTCGCCAGCCTCGCGACCCGCCAGTCCGACAACGATCGGCAGTGGTTCCTCATCTCGACAGAGTTCACCCTGTATGCGATCCGCAACCCCGCGGCGGCGGCCGCCCTGGCCCGCAAGGACGAGGAGGTCCGTCAGGAGATCGGGCGGATCTTCACCGAACTATTGGCGATGGCCGGCCGCGAGTTCGTCATTGATCCCGCTCTGGTGGGCCGCTTCGCGGTCGCCTTGCGTGAAGGTGGCAACGCCCAGGAGTTCGTGGAGCCGGGAAGCCTCGATGCCCGGCTCATGGAGCGGTTGATGCTGCCGACGGTTCTCGACGCATTCTCGCGGGCCTCCTCCGACCCCTCGAGCGATTCCCAAAGGACCGACCGCCAGTAGGAGCGAGAGACGAGATGGCCAATTACGCGGACTTCAATATCGGGCTCTACTTCACGGGGCTCGGGGGCGACAACCCGCCGCCGTACCCGGTGACCTTCGCGGGCCTGGAAGCGGCTGCGCGAGAGAAGCTGGAACACCGACTGTTCGACTACGTCGCGGGTGGGGCCGGTGATGAGCACACTCAGCGCGCCAACGTCACCGCTTTCGAGCAGTGGGGGATCATGCCGCGCATGCTCGCCGGCGCAGCCGAGCGCGACCTGTCGGTCGAGCTGTTCGGCCACCGGCTCCCTACCCCGCTGCTGATGTCACCGATCGGTGTCATCGGCGTGATGACCGACGACGAGCACGGCGACCTCGCAACCGCCGCTGCCTCGGCGACCTCCGGCGTGCCGATGGTGGCCTCAACCCTCATGCAGGACCCACTGGAGGACGTCGCCGCCGCACTCGGTGACACTCCCGGATTCTTTCAGCTCTACACACCCAACGACCGCGACCTCGCAGAAAGCCTCGTGCGCCGCGCCGATGCCGCCGGCTTCAGCGGCATCGTGGTCACCCTCGACACCTGGACCCTGGGTTACCGGCCCCGCGACCTGCAGCACGCGACATTCCCCCAACTGCGGGGATACTGCCTGGCCAACTACTTCAGCGACCCGGTCTTCCGCTCACGGCTTGCCGCCCCGCCCGAGGAGGATCCAGAAGCCGCAACCATGCACTGGGCGACGACCTTCGGCAATCCCACCCTGACCTGGGACGACCTCACCTGGCTGCGCAGCCTCACCGACCTCCCGCTCCTACTCAAAGGCATCTGCCATCCCGACGACGTACGCCGCGCTCGTGACGGTGGCGTCGACGCCATCTACTGCTCCAACCACGGCGGCCGGCAGGCCGCCACCGCCCCCGCCCTCGACCTGCTGCCGGCGGTCGTCGAGGCCGCCGACACCATGCCGGTGATCTTCGACTCCGGTCTTCGCTCAGGCCCTGACATCGTCAAGGCCCTCGCGTTGGGTGCCACCGCCGTCGGCATCGGCCGCCCCTACGGTTACGGCGCCGCGATCGGAGGCCAGGCCGGTATCGAATTCGTCCTCTCCTGCCTGCTCGCCGAAGCAGACCTGACCATGGGCCTCAACGGCTACGCCAGCATCGCAGATCTCACCCCGGACGTGCTCGTCCGAGGCTGGGACTGGTCTGGCGACGCTTGAGGCGCTCCAGGTGCTCCAGCCGCCGACGCGGTCGTTCGAACAATCTGCGCGGTTATGTGCTGGGTGTGCTCGGAGTGCTGAAGGTGGCCACGGCCCGCCGTAGTGTTGCGGGCAGGGGGTCCAGCCGTGGGTGAGCCGCCAGTGGCGCCCGGACCGCAGGTGGCCCACCACGGCGCGATGCAGCGTGGTCCGCTGCGGCAGCCGGTCGAAGTCGGCGGTGCCGGGCGGGACGTGGAAGACGAACTCCAGGACGTCGTCGTCGCCGACGGATCGGCTGCCGAAGTGGGTGAACCGTCGCTGGACGCGGAGGATGTTCGCTTCCGGCGGCAGGTACGCGGCGAGCTGGTCGTCCAGGAGCCAGGAGCTGCACGTGGCGAATCGGGCGGGCTCGTCGGGGAAGTGCCGTGTGAAGAAGTCCCGCGCGGCCCGCAGCGACGCGTCGCACCGGGCCGGGGTCAGCGGCCCGTCTCCGGGGATGTGCACGTCCAGGACCCGTTCGCCGTCCGCGGGCCCATCCGGTCCGGGCGGGCCGCCGAGTGCCGCTGTGTCCAGCGTGGTGCGCTCGAATTGCAGGCACCCGAGTCGGTGCAGTGTGCCGCGGAAGTGCCGCATCACCCACCGCTGCCGGTCGAAACCGCCGGTGCGGTGTGCGAGGCGGTACGTGGTCATCTTGGCGCCGACGTCGGCGAAGGTGGCGGCGACGATGTCGTCGGGGACATCGAGGCGGCGCTGCTGCTCCAGAGCCGACGGCAGTGCCAGCAGGTACAGGTGGACATAGAAGTAGCGTCCGGTTTCCCCGAGCGCGGCGGGCGCGTCGGGCCAGGCCGTCTCCCGCGGCGCGGGCGCCGTACACATCGTGGGGCCGTGGGGGCTCGCGGCGCTGAGCAACTCGGTACCCGGCACCTCCGGCCGCTGGCGCGTGGCCCCGCTGCCCCAGTGGGGCACGGGCAAGCCGGTCCTGGGCACCGACGGCGTCTCCCTGCACGCCATCACCGCCGACAGCCCCCGCAAGGAACGCGCGATGCGGTTCCTCGAATGGATGTCGACGACACCCGAGGCGATCACCACCCGGCTCTCCAGCGGCCGTTCGAGCCTCTTCCCCGCCGCGAAGAACCAGGTCGAAGCCGCCTCACGCCAGTTCAAGACCGACTTCTACGACGGCCAGGACCTGTACGGCCTGGTGACCGACCAGGCCCGCCTGCTGCGCACAGGCTGGACTTGGGGGCCACGGATGCAGGCCACCGCGACGTCCTTGCACAACGGCCTGGCCCGGCTCTGGACTGATCGTGCCGGATACCTGCTGGTCAGTTGCGTTGCCTCAGGTCAAACCCGGTGAAGCCATTTTGGAGCGCTACGGGCCTTTCAGGGCTTGCGGCGCCTCGGGCCAAGACGCTTCGGTCACCCGATGCGCGGCACCCGGCGCGGGCCAGAAGGGTCGCACCCGGACGGCCGCACGGTCCATCGCCGCGATGCGTGGGTAACCGGCTCCAAGGGTCCGGACGGCACCCCCCATCGCCTACCCGTTTTGGCGGCGACGCCCGCCCATGGATGTGCTCGACGTGCGGATCGAGGACGAGCGAAGTCCGAAACCGGTCGTGCCAGCTAGGGCGATGTGTCACTTAATGCCAATATGGCGCTGAGGGAATAAGATGGTGAAAGGGTGGCGAAAGATGACCGACGACGTGGCATCGACCGAACGCAGTCGTGGCGGGATGAGTGAGCAGCGGCGCCGTCGCGTACGTCTGGAGATCTCGCGTGAGGCGGCCCGCCTGTTCTGGGCGCAGGGCGTCGACGGCACGAGCGGTGACCAGATCGCAGAGGCGGTGGGTCTGTCGACCCGCACCATCTGGCGTCATTTCCGTAGCAAGGAGAGCTGTGCGGAGCCGATCGTTGCGCAGAGCGTGGAGTGGGAACTGGCCACTCTGCGCAGCTGGCCGCCGCACCGCTCTCTGGAGGAGCACTTCGCCACGGAGGCGAAGCGGTTGGCCAGCGAGATCAGTTCGTCGGAGCAGGGCGATGCCGGGCTGGGCGTCAAGATGATTCGATTGGCCGAGACCGAACCGGCCCTGCGCACGGCCTGGCTGATGGCCTGCGACCAGGTGGAACACGAACTGGCCGGGGTCATCGCGACTCGCCTCGGAGTCACGCCCGACGGCCTTGAGGTGCGTTTGCACGCCGCAGCCGCTGCGGCGGCCCTGCGAGTCATCAACGAGTACGTCGGAGCCGGTCTTCTGGACGGCGCCGATCCGCGGAAGCTCGGTGACGAGAGTTTCGCCTTCATCGCGGACGCTGTCCGCACGGCCACCGGGGGCGCCGTGGGTGACCCGGTCCACATAGACGAGGCGCCCGCCGAGCCGGACGAGGGCGCCGCCGATCGACAGGAGTAAGCGGTGTCCCCTGAGCGGCAGGAGGAGGCCCGGCTGCTGCCACACGCACCGTGTAGGCCGCTCACCCGTCAGTCCCCCAGAGCATGACAGCGCCGTAGCGGGCAGGTACCGTCGCAGCGCAGAGGGCTGCATCCGCCGTGAGTACAGCGATGTTGTGGCGCCGCAGACGGCGGTCCATGGCGCGCCGGGTGGCTTCGGTGACCCGGCGCCTGGTTCAGCTCAGCACTCACTGTGCCCACTTGAACCCTATGGCCCGGAGCGCCATTTTCGGCGAGTATCAGCCAGCGGGGCCGGGCAGCGGAAGCGTGATCACTCCCGCGACGGCTACGGCCAGTCGGGCTACGAAGACCCCGGCTCTCCATCCCCGATACAGCGGCCGGTGGCGTCTGGCCCAGCCCGGCGCCCTGGAACCGGGCGGCTTGTCCGCGGCGAATACGTCCGGGGGTCGAGACGGCCTCAGCCGGAGCCGCGTACCCCCGGCAGGAACCGCCCAGGACGGCCGCCTGGTCCGGGGCGCCCGGCGCGGATCACGCGGGCCGGACACCTCGGCGAGCCGCTCCAGCAGCACAGGCACCTCCAACGGGTTGCGGACGCCGCCCTCCGCAACTGGCCACCTGTCTGATCTCCTGCCACTCAGGCTTCGGCCATGCGGCGAAACTCGCTCGGGTTGGTGCCCCGGAGTCTCTTGAACGCCACGCTGAACGCGAACGGATCGGTGTAGCCGACGGCGCGGGCGACATGAGCGACAGTCGAGGACTCTTGCCCGACCAGGAGATCCGCCGCCAGCGTCATGCGCCAGCGGGTCAGATAGGTCAGCGGCGGTTCGCCGAGCAGATCGGCGAACCGTTTTGCCAGTGTCGAGCGGGAGACCCCTGTACGCCGGGCCAGTTCGCCCACCGTCCATGGCGCCGCCGGTTCGGTGTGCAAGAGGCGCAGCGCCTGGCCGACCACCGGGTCCTTCTGGGCGGTCCACCAAGCCGGGGAGTGGCCGCCGGGCCGGTCCAGCCAGGTGCGCAGCGTGCACACCAGCATCCAGTCGAGGAGCCGGTCGAGCACGACCTGCTGGCCCGGTTCGTCGCGGGCGACCTCGGAGGCGAGGTGGTCCAGCACCGGGTCACCGGTGTCTCCGGCGTCCACGCGCAGCACGACGGGCAGCGCGTCCATCAGCTGTCGGCTGATCTCGCCGCGGACCGGATAGGCGCCGACCACCAGAGTCGTCGCACCACTGTCGTCGTCGCCCCCTTCGCCGGGATCGTGCCAGCCCAGTCGATGCCGGGTGCCGCCCTGCTCGGGCGTCGCGCAATCCTCTCCGCAGACGATCGGCTCGGCCGCGCTGCCGGGTTCGTCGACGAACGTGAATGTCGTAGGACCGCGCACCACGATCGTGTCGTGGGCGCCGAGGCGCTCAGGCGGACGCCCCTCCGGCACGATCCAGCCTGCTCCGGTGAGGACGGTGCACAGGGTCAGCGGCGCACCGTCCACGAACTGCAGTGACCAGGGCGGGGACAGCGTCGAACTGCCGAACAGGGAGCCGCGAGCCCGCACCCCGCGGAACAGGTCACTGGTGACGTCCACAGCCACAGGGTAGACGATCGCAAAGGTATTGTGGCTTCTCACCCATGTGAACGTGTGGCCGGTGCGTGTTCAGTGGTTGTCATGACGCGAAAGACTCACCTCGTTCTCGGCGCGACCGGCAGGACCGGCCGCAGGATCACCGCTCGACTGCGGCTGCACGACGCACCGGTACGAGCCGCCTCCAGGTCGAGCCGGGTCCGGTTCGACTGGTCCGACCCCGACGGCTGGGACATGGTCCTGCGAAACGTCGGGGTGGCCTACGTGGTGCCCCGCCCGTGCCGGGTCCGGTGCACGAGTTCGTGGTGCGGGCCGAAGCCGCCGGAGTGCGGCGGCTGGTCCTGCTCTCCGGGCGCGGTGCGGACGGCTGGGGCGACTCCGCCTTCGGACGGCACATGCGGTCGGCCGAGGAGGCCGTACGCGGTTCGTCACTGGGATGGACCGTCCTGCGGGCGTCGAACTTCGCCCAGAACTTCGACGAGGACGTCTTCCACGCGCCACTGGTCGGAGGCGCACTGGCCCTTCCGGCCGGCGAAGTGCCCGAGCCCTTCATCGACGTCGAGGATCTCGCCGATGCCGCGGTCGCGGTGATGACCGGAGGGGACCGGCACGCCGGACGGGTGTACGAGTTGAGCGGTCCCCGCTCCCTCACCTTCGCCGAAGCCGTCGAACTGATCTCCCGGGCGTCCGGACGGCCCCTCACCTACCGTCGCGTCACCCGGGACGAGTACGTCTCGTCCCTCGCCAGACAGGGCCTGAGCCGGCACGACGCCGAGGACATCGCCGCCATGTTCGCGCTGATGGAGAGCGGACTGATCGCCGAGACGACTGACGAACTGGCCTCCGTGCTGGGACGTACTCCTCGAACCTTCGAGGAGTACGTCGTCCGGACAGCCGCAGCGGGCGCCTGGGACGAGCGATGAACCGCCAGGCACTTCACTCCGGGGCGCGGCCGACGCCGCCGTGTGCACCGGTTGCCCATACGGGCGACGCGGCGCCTCGCAGCACCGCCCCGGATCCACACCCCGCAGACGGAAGTACTGACATGAGCACTGATGACAACAACTCGCTGACCCTGGTGGTCACCGCACACCCGGATTCCGACTCCCTGACTCACCACGTGGCCGAACGGCTCGTCTCGGCCCTCCGCCCCAGGGCGGTCGAGGTGGCGGACCTGCACCGCGAGCAGTTCGACCCCAGGTTCACTCCGGTAGACCGCCGGGCCTATCACGAAGGTGGCAACCACCCTCCCGATGTTGTCCGCGAACACCGCCGTCTCGACCGCGCCACCGACCTCGTCCTGGTCTTTCCCGTGTACTGGTGGTCCATGCCGGCGCTGCTGAAGGGATGGATCGACCGCGTGTTCGTCAACGGCTGGGCCTTCGAGTACTCGGCCGAGTCGGGTGTGCGCCCGAGGCTCCAACGGCTCACGACACATCTGCTGCCCGTCGCCGGCGCCGACTCCGGCACATACGAGCGTCACGGATACGAACGGGCGCTGCGGACGCAGATCGAGCACGGCATCGTCGACTACGTCGGAAGCCGCCGTGGTGCCACCGCATTCATCCACGAATCCGAGCAACTCTCCTCCGCGGCCACGGCGGCGAGCGTCACACGCGCCGTACGCGCCGTCAGCGAGGCCGTACGGACGGAGAAAACTGTTTCCGAGGTTTGACGTGCTGGATGTGCTGGATGGGTTCCGACAGGCGCTGTGAGGATGCTGGATACGATCATCTCGACGGGTCTTTTCGCAGGTAGGAGCGCTGCACTGAACGTACCGCTTCGCGTACGTCGTCGTTGCTGGTCAGGGTGAGGTGGTCGCCGGCCTTGAGGCCGTGTCAGCCGTTCCTCGATGAGGAGCTGCTTCCTGTCCTTGTCGGCGGCGGTGAGATGCCTGCCGCTGCGCACGGCCTGGCTGATGGCCTGCGACCAGGTGGAACACGAACTGACCGCGGTCATCGTGACTCGGCTCGGACTCAAGCCCGACGGCCTTGAGGTGCGTCTGCACGCCGCGGCCGCTGTGGCCGCCGGATGCCCGTGCCCATCGCCCTTCCGCCTCTCTTCCACGTCGGCATCGTCGTGAAAGACTTCGACCGCGCCGTCGCCGATTACGAGAAACGGTGGGGGCCAACACAGAGCAGATAACGGATCTTGAATTGCCCACCGCCGAACTCCACGGGGAAGAGGTCGGCTTCTCTGCCCGTTACAGCTTCATCAGGACGGGATCTTCGGAGATCGAACTGATCCAGCCGCTCGACGGCCGCTCGCCGCACACGGAGCACCTCGACCTCCACGGAGAAGGCGTCCACCACCTTGCCTACGTGGTGGGAAGCATCGGCCAGTCCCTCGAATCGCTGCGAGCGACGGGAGAAGCGGCTCCTGCCACCTTCGAGGCATCGGTCGCAGGGCTGACACGCTTCGTGTACCTGGACGGTCTGGCCCATGGGCCGGCCATCGAGCTGATCGAAATGATCGGCGAAGACGCCTGACCACGACACGGTCCCGGACGTACGCGACACCGCAGCGGGCCGGTCAAGGAGGGCTGCATGACGAGCGGCACGATGCAGCCTCCGGCCCAACGACCGAGTTCGGTCCCTGCCCGCACCGAGAGCCCGGTCGTCAGAGGGCGGGTGCGAGGCCGGCCCGGAGGATGTCGAGGTAGTTGTCGATTGCAGTCCCCTGCCGCTCCGCCGGGTGCTCGCTGACGGCGTGGATCAGGCCGCACAGGAGCTTGAGCAGGTTTTCGCCGGTGAGGGCAGGGACAGGGCGGATGCCTGCGAGCAGGTCGGAGGTGACCTCGACCAGCTCTCCCTTGGCCCGGTGCAGAGACTCTGTCTCGTCGGACCCGGTGATCAGAACGTCGGTGAGGCCCGGTCGCGCCAGAGCGGTCAGCAGCGCCGTGCGGAGGAAGTCAACGAGAGCCTTGGCGGGATCGGGGTATCCGCCGGCTACGGCCGCCGCATCGATGAGCTCTCGGACCGCCTCTTCCAGGACGGACTCCCGCATGGCCCGCTGCGTGGGAAAGACCCGATAAACCGTCCCGACCCCCACGCCCGCCCTGCGCGCGAGCTCGTTGAGGGTGAGCGCAGTCTCCCCGCCGATGACGGCACCGCGGGCCTCATCGAAGATCCTCTGCCTGTTGCGTGCGGCATCCGACCTCATGATCCCTCCTTCGCACACCTATGTGGATAACCTATCAGGTGGATGCTACGGTGAAGTGGATAACCAATCCACTTCACTTCGTCAGGAGCGGTCATGACCGTTGTGTTCATCCATGGAGTACCCGAGACGCCCTCCCTCTGGAACGACATCCGAGCGCGGATCGACCGCCCCACCACGACCCTGCGGCTGCCCGGATTCGGCAGCCCTCGCCCGGCCCACCTGGACGGCAAGGAGGCGTATGCCGGCTGGCTGGCGAGGGAGCTGCGCGCCCTCGGCGAGCCCGTCGACCTCGTGGGCCACGACTGGGGCGCGCACCTGGTGATGCGGATCGTCTCCGCCTACGACGTTCCGGTACGCAGCTGGGTGTCCGACGTCGCCCACGGCTGGCACCCCGACTATCAGTGGCACGAGGCGGCCACCCTCTTCCAGAAGAGCCCGGAGGGCGAGGAACTGCTCGCGTCGCTGCGCACCCAGGCCCCCGGCAGTCCTGGTTTCGGTGACTACCTCCGCCCCCGGGGGATGAGCGCCGAACTGGCGGCAGAGGTCGACACCGTCTACGACGAGGATATGAGCACGGCCATCCTGACGCTCTACCGCTCGGCCTGGCCCAACTTCCACACCGACTGGGGCAAGGACTTCGACCGCCCCGCTCAGGCGCCGGGGCTCGTCCTGATCCCGACCGGCGATCCCATGGCACAGCCCGCGATGGACCTGGACATGGCCGCACGACTCGGAGCACAGGCAGTGGAACTGGACCACCTCACCCACTACTGGATGCTCCAGGATCCTGACCGGGGCGCGGAGGTACTCAACCGATTCTGGGACTCCCGGCCCGCATGACATCCGATGACATCTCGGTCGGTGACGGAGCGAGACTTCGGCGCCAGCCGCTACCTCATGCCTGACCAGCAGAAACCGCACATGGGGTTCGGAAAGAGAACGACCTCTGACCTCGAAGTTTCATGACGAGCCGCCGACGGAGTCGGTGGCTCGTCTTCGTGCAATGGACCGAGGTGGGGTAGGCCGGGGGCCCGAGTGTCGTCTCGCGTGGATTCCGGGTTCCACTGCTCCGACTGGAGGGGTCCTTCGTAGGGACGGGGGAATTCGCTGGTCAGCCGGGGTCCGGCAGGAGTGCGAGCCGGTCGAGGGCGGCGGTGATGTGATTGAAGCCCCGCCATCTTGAAGTCACAGGTCATCGGGGTGGCGTGATCGTTCGGGAGGGTGCTCGTGATGGTCGCGGGCAGTCTGGGGCCTTGATCGTCAGGCGGCGGTCAAGGCCGGTCCGTCCGTTTCCAGGTCGCGGAGGCGTACGGGTTCGTAGGCTCGCGGGATGACGGAGATCAACGAGATCGCCGAACGCGTCGCGGCTCGTCGGGCTGAACTCGACGAGGAGGAGAAGCTCCTGGCCGAGCGACTCGATGCGGTCCGTGCCGAACGCGAGGAACTCGCTGTGGCCACGCGCGGCGTGGGAGCGGATGCACGCGAACTGGACGCGGAGAAGCCCTCGGCGCAGGCGAAGACGGCACAAGTGGGCGGGCATGGAGTGCTGCTGGTGCCGCACCGGGAGACGGGCGCCGGCGAAGACGTCCTGCCGCCGGATTATCAGCGGCTGATGAAGATCGTGCGGAATGCCGGTGGTCCGGTCCGGGTCAAGGACGTCGGTGTCGAGCTGGGCCTTGAGGTCGAGGTGAAGGGCCGACTGGAGCCCCTGCGCGGCAAGTTGAGCAAGCTCGCCGGGCGGGGCCGGCTGCGCAAACTGCCCGACGGACGCTTCCAGATCACACCGTAAGCACGGAAGCGCACCCGTAACTGACGTGGCCCCGGAGGCCGTTGGCTTGACGTGTGCATGAAAGGGATCAACGGACCCGCCGGGGACACCGGCTTCCCTGTCTACCAGTGCCGCCTGCCGGTGTCCCGAAAAACCAACGAATACTGCACTGATCTGCTGACCCGCCACCTGAAGAAGATCGGATCCCGCTGGCGGGCCCTGCCGCCCGGACAGATTGTCATCATCGTGCTCGCCGTGCTCCGCCATGACCAGCGCATTGCTGACATGGCCGGCGGCAACGCCGTCGGCGACACCACCGTGCGCCGCTGACGGGATGAGCTGAATCCCTGCTCGCCACCCAAGCGCCCCGCCTGGACCGCGCATGCAAGAAGATCGCCAGACGGGGTGGTGAGGTCGTCCTGATCGACGGCACCCTCATCCCCACCGTCCGCCGCACCGGGACGGCGAACCGGCCCAACTACTCTGGCAAGCAACGACGTCACGGCCTGCACTTCCTCGCCCTCACCGACGAAAACGGCCGCCTGATCTGGATCTCCGCGGCCCGTCCCGGCCGCACCCACGGCATCGCCGCCGCCCGCCGCGACCACATCCTCACTCACTTACGCGCGGCCGGCCTCGGCGCCCTGGCCGACCTCGGCTTCCTCGACCTCGCCCACGGCGGTGACGATCCGGTGATCGTCACCGGCTACAAGGCCACCCGCGCCCGCAAGCTCACCCCGGGCGAGAAGGAGGCCAACCGGATCCTGGCCGCCGCCCGCTCCCGTCGAGCACGGCTGCGCGCACCTGAAGACCTGGCGCATCCTCACCAAACTCCGCACCGGCCCCGCTCGGGCCACCGACCTCCTGCGCGCCATCTGAGCTGGTACCCGTCGCTGAACTCGGTCGGGAGTGTCGCGAGCGGCCAGTTGCGCAACGGCCCGCACACTGACCTCGGCACGTTCACCCTGCTGAGCCGTCAGCAGGGGGTGGGCGGGCTGCAGGCGTGGAACGAGACCGACGGCTGGTTCGCGCCTCCGTACAACCCGGATGCCATCGGATGCATACGCCGGGAGGCGGACAGCGGTGAGCCAGTCGTGCTCGGCCTCGTACCGTTTGAGCCCGGCGGCGAAGTGGGTGTTGAGATTATCCCAGACCACCACGATCGAGCCGTCGAGCTGGATGTGCGCGCGGACCAGCAGATCCCGGTAGTCCTTCCAGGAGAAGCTCTTGCGGGCGCCCTTGAACAGGAGATGGGTGCGGGGCCGGTGGATGAGACGGCTCGGCTCGCCGGGTTTGTAGCAGCACAGGGCCGCGACAGAGGTCCCGCGGCGGGATCTGCCCCTGACACGGATGACGGGGTGTGTCCGCGCCGGCCTCAGGTACGGGCGCGGGACGACGTCATGGAGAATCCGGCTTCGTCCTCGAAGACGATCCAGGCCCCACACGCCGCCGCGAGGGTTTTACCCGCGGCCACACCTCCTTCTTCCACAGCTCGACCGCGTGCTCGTCGGGTTCGAGGGCCCTGCGGGCGGGCGCCTGCCAGGACCAGCCGTGCCGCTTCAGAAGCCGCCACACCGTCGCCACCGACAGGCTCAGCCTCAGACGGCGGCGAACCACCGCCTGGACGCGGGCCAGGGTCCACCGCTGATCGTCGAAGCCGTGCGCCGCCGGCCCCTTGCCGAGTTCTTCCTCGAGCATGACGAACTGGGCATCAGTGACGGTCGGGGAGTTCGCCGGGCCCGCGGAGCAAACCCCTCCACGCAGCCCTCGCGCCAGGCACGGCGCCAGCGCTCCACCGACCGCACACTCACCGCAGACCCTTCGCGATCACAGCGGTCTTCTCACCCGCAGCGAACCGTTCCGCAGCCTGAAGCCGGATCCCCTCACGAAAAGCCGAGTCTCAGCGGGCAGGCCCCCACCCTCCGGATAACGCATACCACCGGCATACCGCAGAGATCATCAACCGTCACCACCAACGACAACCCGCAAACCTCAGTAGGTCCCGGCGACGGTGGCAGTTCGTGACTCATGACTGTTCTGCGCCGGTGACGTAGGCGTCGCCAGTCGAACAGATTCACAGATCACAAACCCGTGACACCATCCCGCGTCATTGGCGAGCTGCCCTGGCTCGAGTCTTGATCGCGAGGATGACGTCGCTCTTGGCGTCGGCGTAGTCGTTCATGTCGTTCCACTGCTGGCTGAGCAGAGCTCGTTTGACACTCTCATACAGGGCGCGATCGTCTGCATTGGTGCGCAAGTGGTCACGGAAGAGAAGGTACTCGTGCACCGCTGCGTCCCCTCGTTCATATACGTGCACGTGAACGTCGCGAGTCGGCGTACGCACGAGCCGATGTCCTGGCTCACGAACCCGCAGTTCGTAACCTGCGGCCAACAGCCCGTCGAGGTAGTCCTCCTCTGCTGTGATGTCGGCCACCGCGACGACGATGTCAACAATCGGTTTGGCGGCAAGGCCTGGAACCGAAGTCGATCCAATGTGCTCGATATCGACGTCCACTGCCGCCAACGCGTCAAGGATCCGACGCCGGTGATGCAGGTAGACCTCCGCCCACCGGGCGTCATAGCTGCCAAGGCCGACCTCGAGCGCTTCTGGACCACCGATAATCTCGACCGTCGTGACGTCCGGCCGACGAGGCTTGCCGCTGTTCATCACCAACACATCCTTTACGTCTTGCGCCAGTTCGCCATCTCGATCGACGGGGCTACGGTTGGCGGCTTCGTCGAGCCTCGCCGTCGTCACGCGGGCTCGGCGGATCGGGACCTGCGTCGCGCCGAGAGCGACGCGTTCCTGCTCGACCCGGAAAAGGTCGATTCTACCGTGCAGCGCGACATGCTCGGCCCAGGCACAGTTGTCCTTGCTCAGCGGCATGGATTGCGGCGCGCGAACCAACAGGCCCCTGAAGCGGGCCAGAGGACTGTTGGCCCCTCGGATGAGCGGCTGCCCCTCCGTCATCACTGCGGACACTTTGTCGGCGCCGGGGCTAACGATGTCGGCGTCCCTGCTGTGAGTGCAGTACACAAGAACCCGATCTGCGAGCGGTCCCTAAGTCTGCCGCCGCTATCCCGGGTCCTCACTCGAGCGGCTCTCGGCAGACAACGCTTGCAATGAAGTCTGGCCTGAGTTACGTTTTCGGGCTGACCATTTCAGCCCGGCCAGGCTGTCGAAGTGCCCAGCAAGGTGGGCAAGACCCGCCGCGTGTTGGCGGCGAAGCCCGCGCCGCGGGCTCTACACAATCTGGAGCCAGTAATGACCGACACCGGCAGCGTTTCCGACGGGTTCCACACCTTCGACGAGCTGTACGAATTCAGGCTGCTCTACCACGCACACGCAGTCCGGGCGTGGCTGGCCGCCAGGTATCCCGTCGTCCGCTCATGGAAGCACCACGACGGTGAACCATGCTTCGGGGGCGGCTGGTTCATAGTCATGGCCCAGCTCCCCACGGGGCAGGTCAGCAATCACTACCGAGCCAATAGCTGGTCGTTGTTCGGTGACGTGCCCGAGGTAGAGACGGCGCCCGTGTGGGACGGGCACAGCACCACCGACGTAGCTCGCCGGCTGCGCACCCTCCTCAGTGGGGATGGATCTACGAGCGTGGCGAGTTGACGCTGCGCCGATAGGGCAGTCCGCTTTCGACATGAGTCGCGGAGGGCATCCCCGGCGCCACCCTCGCCGACCTCCCACGCGAGCGCCGCGCCCACCTCTTCACCACGGACCATCAGCGAGAAGCAGGCCGGCCTGCGCACCGAAGCGGTCGCCACGCTCCTCAGAGCAGAGGAAGAAGCCCCCGAAGAAGTCCTGTGCCGCCCCAGGACCAAGAAACTCGTGGAGGGCCTGCGCCTGTTAGGCACTGGCTCTTCCGAGAGCCGCTTGCGCGCACTTGCTGATCGCTGTGGACTGCCCCGGCGCCTGTCCGCGCCGCCCAGGTCACACTCGCATCATTCCTGCTCTGGGCAAGATCCGTGTGAAGACGGACCGTAGCGGGTACCCCGACGGGGACCCGGTGCGGCGGGGTTTCCCCCGTCGCCCGGTGCGGGCGGGGAGCTGTGGGGGGCTCGTGTCACCCCTCCAGGGAGGGGAAGGGAGAGCCTCCCCCTGCCCCCGGTGCCGCGGGCGTCTTCCGGAGCCCCGGCCCGGCCCGGACGGGGCTCCGGAGGCCGCCGGGCGTCGCGAACCGTCGTCCGACCTCGGCTCCCCGCACTCAGTCTCCCGCTTCGTCTACTTCGTCACCTTGATCCCCTCGAACGCGGTGGACTTCGGCGCCAGGCAGACGAACCAGTCGTAGGGCGAGTGCTTGGGGCTGTGGATGACCGGAACGGCGGCGTTCGCCTCGGTGGCCGCGGACGCACGGCCGACCTTGGTAGACGTGCCGTCCTTCCAGGTGCAGGTGACCTCCCGGGCGGTCTTGGCGACCTGGCCAATCACCAGGCGCGGGGCCGTGCCGTTCCCGGGGAGCAGCGGGAGCGAGACGGTCCCGGACTCGCCGCCGGACAGGACGTCGTCCTCAGGTAGCGCCATGTCCGCGATCTGAGTGGTCCTCGCCTCTTCACCGGTGACCCGGTGCACGAAGTGCGCGACCTTGCCCACCAGTTCGGAGGCCGTGGAGACGTCCTCCGGGTGCTCGCCGAACTCCGCCATCGCCGCCAGGGTGGCCTGGGCCTCCGCCGTGTCCGCCGGAGCCTTCCACACGTCGATGTACACCCTCCACGGCACTCCCGCGTCGGTGCCGCTCGCCAGGGTCGTCCGCATGTGCGGCTCGGGCGCCTCCGCGCTGGCGACCGGCCGGCTCGCCGGCGACACCCCCCGGTCCCCGTCACCGGACAGCCCCGTCAGCGCCAGAGCCCCCGTGGAGCCGGCCACGACCAGGGTGGTGGTCGCCACGACCGCCCAGCGACGGGCCTTGCGGCGGCGGCCGCCGCGAATCAGTGCCTGGGCGGGGGCTATGCCGATCTTCACCTCGTCGGCCGCGTCGGCCAGCAGGAGTGCGATGTCGTGCTGTGTCATGTTGTGGCTCGTCTCCCAGTCCGCGCTTTTCACTTTCGTCCTCCCTGCGTCACTGTCTCCGCCAGTCCCGATATGGCGCGCAGCTTCGCGATCCCCTTGGCTGCGTTGCTCTTCACCGTGCCGACCGAACAGCCCATCGCCTCCGCCGTCTGTGTCTCGGTGAGGTCCTCCCAGTAGCGCAGGACCACTGCTTCCCGCTGCCGTGTCGGCAGTTCGGCCAGCGCCTTCAGCAGCGTGTGGCGGTCGTCGGCCTGGGCGATCCGGTCACCGGTGTCGGCCACCTCGTGTGTCAGGCCCGCGTCCTCGCTCCTGGGCACCAGGAACTCCCGCAGTTTCCTGCGGTATCTGCGGGCATGCGCGTTGATCATCACTCGTCGTACATACGCCTCTGGGTCGTCGGCCGAGGCGACCCTGTGCCAGGCCACATAGACCTGTTCCAGCGTCGACTGGACCAGATCCTCCGCAGCGTGCTGCTCCCCCGTGAGCAGGAATGCCGTGCGCATCAGCCGCGGCCAGCGGCCGCCGACGAAGGCCTGGAACTCTCTGTCCCCGGCCTGTTTTCGAACCCCCATGAGCACCTCCTAGATGTCCAAAAGAGGCTATGAGAGGCCGAGACCGTTGCCTCACCGCGGAATCTTTTCCGCGTTCTCGTCGGAGCGGGGGGTGCCTGTTGAGTCGGCACGGAGCGCGGTGCCGGTGTTGCCACCGGTCCGTTCCTCCGTGCCGCTCGCCGAACGCGGCGTACCCGTCTCCGAGTACCGGGCTCTCCACGGACTCTGCCGTTCGCGCGAGGTTGGGGTGGGTCCAGGGGTTGGAGGTCGTGTTGCCTCTGTAGCGGTAGCGGGGGTGACCGTCACCGCTTGGAAGTCGAACAGTTCGATCCCGTCTGCCGAGGGCTTTTGCCACCGTCCGGTGTGGTCGGTGAACCGTCGGCGGACGTCCTTCCACTTCCAGCGGCGCAGTGCCATCCACCAGCTGATCACCCGATGCCGCGTGAAACTGGCCAGGGAGCTCAGGGCGGCTTTGCAGACCGCGTGCTTGAAGTATGGCGCCGACTGGACAAGAGGCGACGCACAACTTGCAGTCGATGC
This sequence comes from Streptomyces sp. NPDC005962, assembly GCF_040629205.1. Lineage (NCBI taxonomy): Bacteria > Bacillati > Actinomycetota > Actinomycetes > Kitasatosporales > Streptomycetaceae > Streptomyces > Streptomyces sp. NPDC005962. The sequence continues at coordinate 29,934 of NZ_JBEXVE010000048.1, forward strand.
AGGGGTTGTCGACTGGCCGACGTCTCGTCCGCCTTCGCCGGACCTCGCCCGTGCTCCGCGTCGGCCACCCCGACCTTGCCGGCGAGCGCGAGCACGCGCTGGCCGCGACGAGAAAGCAACTCCCATGCTGGACATCGCGGACGAGTTGAACCGCGCAAGTGCACCGCCAACCTGTTCATCGACGACGAGGTCCTGGCGGACGAAGGTCCTCAAGCCCAGCGAGGTCGCCCCCGCGACCTCGGCCGTGCTGGACCACTGGCTGCCCAAGGTCCTGGACCCGCAGGCCGTGGCCGTCGTCGAGGGAGGCGTCTCAGGGATCCGTGACGGCGCCACCGTGATGATCGGTGGATTCGGCCGTGCGGGCCAGCCGGGTCAGCATGTTCTGGGCGCTGTAGAGGCGCCGGGCGGGCGAACGCGCACACGAAAACGCGAGGCTGCCGGCGGCCGCCCGCACACGAGCCTTCGGCGCCTCTGCCGCGCCCGGGCGCGGCAGAAGGGGGAGCGCGTTGAGATGGGTGAGCACCGCCACGACGCCGGGCACCGCCGCCGCGGGCTGCGAGACGAGCCACTAGAACACGCGTGTCAGCCCAGAACAGTCCCCACACATCTCACGAGATCTCACAGACTTTGCGGACTGCCCCGGACTGTGAGGCTCCGACCTGGACGTACGCGACTGTCCCAGACCGACTAGACCCTCGTGGACGCCGATTACCACCTATGCCAGGTCGTGCCCAGCGACGGGCCGAGGACGAGTACGGGCCCGTCCTCGGGGCCGTCGGTCCGGTACTGAAGTGTCTTGGTCTCGCTCACCCCGAAACGGTATCCCGAACGTCGCGCGGGTCCCTACGGCGTGATGGTGGAGACCACGTAGACCTTCGGGCGGTCCGGGTTGTCGTTCCTGACCGTGATCCGCAGCTTGGGCTGCGGTTCCTTCTGCTTGATCACCATTCCGGACCAGTCGTGTCCGGCCGCTCCCACCTGCCAGCCGACCTTCTTCGCCTGGTCGCGGGTGATGGTCACGGCGCCCTTCTCCAGCGCGGAGCCGCGGGTGCCGAGCTTGGCCAGAAAGCGGTCCAGTCCGTCCCGGGAGGTGACGAACTGCACGTACAGCGAGCTGACCTTCCAGGAGTTGGTCTCGTACGAGGCGACCTTGTGCGCGTGCTGCGGAACCGGAATGTCGTAGATGCGCCGCTGCACCCGGGACGGATAGCCCGCGGACAGGCCCTTGGCCTTGGCCGCCTGGGCCTTCTCCCCGCCGCCGTCGCGGCTCTGCATGGCCGAGATCGCCAGATAGCCCGCCGGGATGGCGATCAGCAGGAAGACGATCACGCCCCTGAGCCAGCGGCGCGGCGGACGGCCGCCGCCGCCACCGGGCCGACCGGACGCGCCGGGCGTACCCGGCACCCCGGGCGCGCCGGGCTGCTCGGGCACGGGGCTGCCGTTGGCGCCGGGTGCGTGGCTGCCGTTGGGGCCTGGGGCGGGGCTGCCGTTGGCGCCGGGCACGGGGGCTCCGGGGCGCTGCTCTGCGGCGTTCATTCGCGACCTGCCTGACCACCGCGCGGCGCCAGCCGCAGCGGTGAGGAGGACCCGGCGCGCTCGTACCGCTCCACCCGGCGGCGGGTGGCGCGGCGGAAGCGGCGGGCGACGAGCCGGGCGAGGTCGGCGGCGCCGACCATTCCCGCCTCGGGACCCAGCTGGGCCTTGACGATACGGGCCTCCGGCCGGTAGCCGCGCCCGGTCAGGGTGCGCCGGAAGGCGTCCCGGGCCGGGCTGATCAGCAGATCGTCGGCGGCGCTGACGCCACCGCCGATCACGAAGCAGGAGGGGTCGAGGGCGGCGGCGAGGTTGGCGATGCCGACGCCGAGCCACTGGCCGATGTCCTGGAGGAGCTCGATGCACATGGCATCGCCGTCCCGGGCCAGCTCGGTGATCAGCGGCCCGGTGATCTCGTTGATGTTGCCGCCGACCCGGTCGGTGATCCCGTACGCCACCGGGGACTCGGCGGCCGCCAGCTCACGGGCCTCCCGGACCAGCGCGTTCCCGGAGCTGTACTGCTCCCAGCAGCCCCGGTTGCCGCACGGGCAGCGGTGTCCGGCGGGCACGACCTGCATATGGCCGAACTCCCCCGCGACCCCGTACTTGCCGCGCTTGACCTGGCCGTCCTCAAGGATCGCGCCGCCGATACCGGTGCCGAGCGTGATCATGACGAGATGGTCCTCGTCGCGGCCGGCGCCGAAGCGCCACTCGGCCCACGCGGCCGCGTTCGCGTCGTTGTCGACCATGACCGGCACGGCGAGCCGCTCGGCCAGCCGGTCGCGCAGCGGTTCGTTGCGCCAGGACAGGTGCGGCGCGAACAGGACCCGGCTGCGGTCCGCGTCCACCCAGCCCGCCGCTCCGATGCCGACCGCGTGCACATCGTGCCGGTCGGACAGGTCCAGGACGAGTTCGGTGATGGTGTCCTCGACGACCTTCGGGCTCTTGGACTTGTCGGGCGTCTCGGTGCGCACCTTCTCCAGGATGTTGCCGTCGGCGTCGACGACCCCGGCCATGACCTTCGTGCCGCCGATGTCGATGCCGACCGTGGGGACCCGGGGCGCGCTCAGATGTGAGCGGCGCTCGCGCGTGCCGACGGTCCGCAGCACGGTGGCCCGGGCCGAACCCCGGTGCACTCTTTCGCGGTAAATGCTCATCGGCCGGCCCCTTCACCGGTGCGGGGGATGCGGTCGCTGCGGGTGCGTGCTCGCAAGAGTTCGTCGTCCCTGCGGGGGTCTCGGGAGGCCGGGGCCTCGGCGTGCGATGGTCAGGAAGCGGGTGGGGCCCGCCGTGCGATTGTGCCTCAACCACGCCTCGCGATGCAGGCGCGGGCCCGCCCCGCGGGCTTCAGCGCGCCAGTTCGTGGGTGAGCTGTTCCAGCTCGCTGCCGCCTGCCATCTGGCGGGTCAGTTCGTCCAGGGTGATCTCGTCCTTGGCGTGGCTGCCCGCCATCGCGCCGCGCTTGAGGAGGACGAAGCGGTCGGCGACCAGGAAGGCGTGGTGCGGGTTGTGCGTGATGAGTACCACGCCGAGCCCGGCGTCACGCGCGGCGGCGACGTACTTGAGCACCACCCCGGACTGCTTGACGCCCAGCGCCGCCGTCGGCTCGTCCAGGACCAGCACCCTGGCGCCGAAGTGGACGGCGCGGGCGATCGCCACGCACTGGCGCTGGCCGCCGGAGAGGGTGCCGATGGGCTGGTCGACGTCGCGCAGGTCGATGCCCATGCGCAGCAGCTCGCGGTGGGTGGTCTCGCGCATGGCGGACACGTCGAGGCGGGCGAAGGGGCCGCGGCCCTTGCGGATCTCGGAGCCGAGGAAGAAGTTCCGCCACACCGGCATCAGCGGGACGACGGCCAGGTCCTGGTAGACCGTGGCGATCCCGCGGTCCAGGGCCTCGCGCGGCGAGCCGAGCCGGGCGTCCGCCCCCTCGATGGCGTAGGTGCCCTCGTCGTGCCGGTGCAGCCCGGCGACGATCTTGATGAGGGTGGACTTGCCCGCGCCGTTGTCGCCGAGGACGCAGGTGATCTGCCCGGCGTGGACGTCGAGCGAGACGCCCTCCAGGGCCTTGACGTTGCCGTAGTACTTGCCGATGTCGCGCAGCGCGATCAGCGGCGTCCCGGATGTGGTCATGCGCTTGCCTCCGCCCGCTTGCGGACCCACCAGTTGAGCAGCGTGGCGAGCAGCAGCATCGCCCCGAGGAAGAACTTGAACCAGTCCGCGCCCCACTGCGCGTACACGATGCCCTTGTTGGTCATGCCGAAGATGAACGCGCCGACGGCGGCGCCGACCGCCGAGCCGTAGCCGCCGGTCAGCAGGCAGCCGCCGATGACGGCCGCGATGATGTACAGCAGTTCGTTGCCGACGCCCTCACCGGACTGGACGGTGTCGTACTTGAACAGCAGATGCTGTCCGGAGATCCAGGCCGCCAGGGCGACGCCCATATAGAGCCCGATCTTGGTGCGGTTCACCGGCACGCCGACCGCGCGCGCCGCCTCCTTGGCGCCGCCCACCGCGAAGATCCAGTTCCCGGCGCGGGTGCGCAGCAGAATCCAGGTGGCGAGCGCGATCAGGGCGAACCACCACACCACGGTGATCTGCAGCTCCACATCCCCGATGGTCAGCTGGGAGGCGAAGACCCGGCGGGCGGAGGGGAAGCCCTCCATGTCGGCGATGGTCTTGGTGGAGACGGTCTCGCTGATCAGCTTGGTGAAGCCGAGGTTGCAGCCCTGGAGGATCAGGAACGTACCGAGCGTGATGATGAAGCTCGGCAGGCCGGTGCGCACCAGCAGATAGCCGTTGAAGAAGCCGATGGCGAGGGTGACCAGCAGGGACACCCCGGCGCCGACCCAGACGTTCGCCGTCATCTGGTACGAGAACATCGACGAGACCAGCGCGGACGAGGTGACCAGGACGCCGGTCGACAGGTCGAACTCGCCGCCGATCATCAGCAGCGCCACCGGCACCGCCATGATCCCGATGGTCGACGAGGCGTACAGCACGGTGCTGAAGCTCGACCACTGGAGGAAGGCCGGGGCGGCGATCGAGAAGAAGGCGAAGACGGCGGCGGCGCCGACGACCGCGCCCAGCTCCGGGCGTCCGGCCAGACGGCGCGGCAGCGGGGTCCGCGCCACCGGCCGCGCGTCGGCCGCGTCGACCTTGTCGGCCTTGTCGGGTTCCGTGGCGTCCGTCGTGTCCGGCGCGTCTGGCGCGCCCGTCGTGTCCGGCGCGCTCATCGGGTGCCCCGCTTCGTGAACGCGGCCAGCTTCTTGGCGTCGTCCTTGGTGACGATCTCCGGGCCGGTGAGGACCGGCTTGCCGCCGCCGAGCACATCCGCGTTGTAGCGCTGGAGCCAGAGCAGGTCGACCGCCTCGTACCCCTGGAGATACGGCTGCTGGTCGACGGCGAAGCCCAGCGTGCCGTCCTGGAGCCCGGCCGCGACCTTCGCGTTGAGGTCGAAGGTGTCGATCTCCGCCTTGCTGCCCGACTGCTCGGCGGCCTGGGAGGCGGTGTCGGCGAACGGCGCGCCCAGCGTGAGGACAGTGTCGATGTCCTGGTCGGACTGGAGCTTGGCCTCGATGGAGGACTCCACGTCGGGCATGTTGGTGCCCTCGACGTAGATCTTCTCCAGCTTTCCGTCGAAGGTGTCGGCCGCGCCGTCACAGCGCTGCTCATGGCCCACGTTGCCCTGCTCGTGCAGGACGCACAGGGCCTTCTTGCGGCCGCGCTTGTTCAGCTCCTCGCCGACCGCCTGGCCCGCGATGGTCTCGTCCTGGCCGACGTGGGTGAGCGCGCCGAACTTCTTGGACTCCGCCGACCCGGAGTTGACCGTGATCACCGGTATTCCGGCCTTCTCCGCGCGCTCCACCACGGACTTCATGGCGTCGGGCTTGGCGAGGGTGACGATCAGGCCGTCGACCTTCTGGTCGATGTACGACTGGACCAGCTGGGCCTGCTCCTTGCCCTCCTCGTTGTGGGCGTAGAGGAACTTGACGTTGTCCTTGACGGCGGCCTGCTTGGCGCCGTTCTGCACGATGTCCCAGAACGTGTCGCCGTCGCCGGAGTGGGTGACCATGGCGAAGGTCATCCGCGGGGTGTTGACCGCCGCGTGCCCCGAGGCCGCCTGCGCGGCCCGCTTCTCGGCACGCAGCCCGCCGGTACTGCTGCACCCGGCCATGGCCGCGCCGAGTGCCGCCGCCAGCACGGCGGCGGTCAGCGCGCGTGCCCCTGTCCCAACTCTGGCCACGAAGAAGCCTCGTCCCTCTTGTTCCGCTTGTCCCGTTTCATGTCGGCGGCCGGGAGCGACATGATCGACCCCGGCCGCCGCCAAGTATCCGTTACCGGGCGCGACCGGGGTGGTGGGGGGCTGTGCGGCGGAGGTCAGGGCCGTACGAGCAGCTGGAACTCGAACGCGTAGCGCGAGGCGCGGTAGGTGTGCGAGCCGAACTCGACCGCCCGGCCCGTGTCGTCGAAGGTCGTCCGCTCCATGGTCAGCAGCGGCGCGCCCTCGGGCTCGCCGAGCTGCTTGCCCTCGTCGGCGGTGGCCGCGCGGGCGCCGACCGCCTGGCGGGCGCTGTGCAGGGTGATCCCCGCGGCGCGCATCAGCCGGTAGAGGCCGGTGTCCTCCAGCTCCGCGCTGTCCAGCTTGAGCAGCCCGGCCGGGAGCCGGTTGGACAGATGCGCCATGGGCTCGCCGTGCGCCAGCCGCAGCCGCTCGATCAGCACCACCTCGGTGCCCTCCGCGATGCCGAGCGCGGCGGCGACCTCGGCGGTGGCGGGCTCGGTGGTGTTGAGCAGCACCCGGGTGGCGGGGCGCTGGCCCGCGGCCTCCAGGTCGTCATAGAGGCTGCTCAGCTCCAGGGGCCGCTTGACCTGGCTGTGCACCACCTGGGTGCCCACCCCTCGGCGCCGCACCAGCAGCCCCTTGTCGACCAGCGACTGGATCGCCTGGCGGACCGTGGGACGGGACAGCCCGAGCCGTCCGGCCAGCTCGATCTCATTGCCGAGCAGGCTCCCCGGTGCCAGCCGTCCCTTTTCGATCGCCGACTCCAGCTGCTGGGACAGCTGGAAGTAGAGCGGGACCGGGCTGCTGCGGTCCACGCTGAACTGGAGCGCTTCCGCCCCGCCGGAGGAGTCTTCTTCCTGCTTTGCCACGGAGTGAGCGTAGCCGGATGAACTGATGACGGGAAGTCGTGAAGTTCTGTTGTCCGGACAAACTACGCAGAGGAGTCGACAACGCTGTCCTTCGTGTCCGTCCGTAACCAGCACAGCGAGCGGTGGCCCGGCCCCACCTCCGTCTCGGGCGGCCGCCGCGTACAGGCGTCCATGGCGTACGGACAGCGCGGCCGGAACCGGCAGCCGTCCCCCACCACCACCTCCCGCCGCTCCGCGTCCCGCCGCGCCCGCCCGGCCAGCCGTTCGGCGCGGGCCGCCCGCGCCCGCTCGCGCCCGGCGGCCGAGCTGGGCGCAGCGGCGGCCAGCGTCTGGGTGTACGGATGGCGGGGCGCGAGGATCACCTCGTCGCTGGGGCCGCGCTCCACGATCTCGCCGCGGTACATGACCATCACCTCGGAGGCGAAGTGCCGGGCGGTGGCCAGATCGTGGGTGACGTACAGCAGGGCGAGCCCGCGCTCGTCCTTGAGCCGGTCCAGCAGCCCCAGGATCTCCAGCCGGATCGACACGTCCAGCATCGACACCGGCTCATCCGCCAGCAGCACACCGGGCCCCGGCGCCAGCGCGCGGGCGATCGCTACGCGCTGCCGCTGCCCGCCGGAGAGCTCGTACGGGCGCTTGTGCGCCATGTCGTCGGCGGGCGTCAGGTTGACCGACCTCAGCAGCTCCCGCGCCTTCGCCTCGGCGTCCGCGCCGCGCCGCGCCCGGCCATTGACCAGGAGCGGGCGGATCAGATGGTGGCCGACGGTGTGCGCGGGGTTGAGCGAGGCGAACGGGTCCTGGAACACCATCTGCACGGCCCGCCGGTACTCCTTCCCCCGCGTCCGCCGCGCCCCGCCGAGCCGCACCTCCCCCTCGGTGGGCGCCACCAGCCGCGACAGCGCCCGTACGACGGTCGACTTACCGCTCCCGGACTCGCCCACGAGCGCGAGCGTCCGCCCGGCGTGCAGCGAGAACGACACCCGGTCCACGGCCCGGAACGGCACCCGGCCACGCTGCGGAAAATCGACGGTGAGGTTCCGCACCTCCAGTGCTGTCACGGCTGGCGCCCTTCTTCGGGTCGAGGGCCCGTCCGCGCCACCGTGTGCAGATGGCAGGCGGCGGAGGTGCCCGGGGCGAGGGGGACGAGGGGCGGGGGCGTCGTGGCGCAGGGGGCGAAGGCGTGCTCGCAGCGAGCGGCGAACGGGCAGCCGGGCAGGGCCTCGCGGAGGTCCGGCGGGGAGCCGGGGATACCGCGCAGGGCACGGCGTTCGCCCGCCAGGTCCGGGAACGAGCGCAGCAGGCCCTGGGTGTAGGGGTGGGCGGGGTCGGCGGCGATCCGTTCGGCGGGGCCGTACTCGACGATCGAGCCCGCGTACATCACGGCCAGCCGGTCGCTGATCTCCAGCAGCAGCGACAGGTCGTGGGTGATGAAGACGACGCTGAAGCCCAAGTCGTCGCGGAGCCGCTGCACCTCGTCGAGGATCTCGCGCTGGACGACGACGTCGAGCGCGGTCGTCGGCTCGTCCATGATGACGATCTCGGGTTCGAGCGCGAGCGCCATGGCGATGACGACGCGCTGCCGCATGCCGCCGGACAGCTCGTGCGGATACGCCCGCACCCGGGCCGGGTCGATGCCGACCATGTCGAGCAGGGCGCGGGCGCGCTCGTACCGCTCGGGGCGGCGCATGCGGGGGCGGTGGGCGCGGAAGATGTCGTCGAACTGGCGGCCGACGGTGGTGACCGGGTTGAGCGCGTTCATGGCGGACTGGAAGACGACGGACAGCCGCGACCAGCGGAAGGCCCGCAGCGCCTCCCCCTCCAGCGCGAGCAGATCCGTTTCGGCGCCCGCGCGGTCGCGGTGGACGACCCGCCCCTCGGTGAGCCGCGCCGGGGGCCCCAGCATGCGGGCGACGGCGTACGCGAGCGTCGACTTGCCACAGCCGGACTCGCCCGCGATGCCGAGGAGTTCGCCGCGCCGCAGCTCGAAGCCGACGTCGCGGACGGCGTGGGTGGGGCGTTCGCCCTCGTACGTCACGCTGATGTGCTCGGCGCGCAGCACCACGTCATCGGCGTCATCGCTCATGGGCTCACCTTCCGTACGCGCAGCCGTGGGTCCAGGACCTCGTCCAGGCCGAAGCTGATCAGCGACAGGGCCGTGCCGAGCGCGGCGATGCACAGGCCGGGCGGGATGAACCACCACCAGGCGCCGCTGGTCAGGGCCTCCGCGTTCTGGGCGAAGTAGAGCATCGTGCCCCAGGTGAGGTGGGACGGGTCGGCGAGGCCCAGGAACGCGAGGCCCGCCTGGGTGAGGATCGCGAAGATCACCGCGAAGATGAACTGCGAGACGATGATGGCGAGTTCGTTGGGCAGGATCTCCACCAGCACGATCCGCCACCGCTTCTCTCCGTACACCCGCGCCGCCAGCACGTAGTCGCGGGTGCGCAGCGACAGCGTCTGGGCGCGCAGCACCCGGGCGGAGGCGGCCCAGCTGGTCAGGGCGATGACGAGGATGGTGGACCAGGCCCCGCCGCCCTTGACGTACGCGGAGACGACGATGACCAGCGGCAGCCCGGGGATGACCAGGAAGACGTTGCTGATCAGCGAGAGCACCTCGTCCGCGAGCCCGCCGAGGAAGCCGCCGCCGATCCCGACGACGACGGAGACGACGGTGGCGATGAGGGCGGAGGCGACGCCGATCAGCAGCGTGCCGCGGGCGGAGACGACGAGCTGGGCGAAGACGTCCTGACCGGTCTGGGTGGTGCCGAGCCAGTGCGCTCCGGAGGGCGCCTGGCCCAGGTCCGCGGTGAAGGCGTTGGGGTCGTCGGCCAGCCAGGGGCCGAGGGCCGCGGTGAGGACGAAGACGGCGAGCAGGGCGAGCCCGGCGGCGAAGCGGCGGGAGCGCAGGGCGGGCCGCAGCCAGCCGCGGCCGGTCGCGCGGGGCGTCGCGGGAAGGGTGGGAACGGTGGGGGCGGTCATCGGGCCTGCCGGGTGCGGGGGTCGACGAAGCCGTACACCAGGTCCACCAGGAAGTTGGCGGCGAGCACGCCGAAGGTGATGACGAGGAAGACGGCCTGCATGAGCGGGTAGTCGGTGTTCTGGACGGCCTGGAGCAGGGTGAAGCCCATGCCGGGATACGAGAAGACGATCTCCATCACGAGCGAGCCGCTGACGATGAAGCCGAGCGAGATGGCGAATCCGGCGACCGAGGGCAGCACGGCGTTGCGGGCCGCGTAGCCGACCATGATCGTGCGCGGCGGCAGCCCCTTGGCCTCGGCGGCGACCACGTAGTCCTCGGCCAGGGTGGAGACCATCATGTTGCGCATGCCGAGCATCCAGCCGCCGACGGAGCTGAGCACGATGGTGGCGGCGGGCAGCACGGCGTGTTCGGCGGCGGAGGTGAGGAACGCTCCGCTGAGGCCGATGTCGAGGGTCTCGTCGTAGCCGCCGCCGAGCGGCAGTACGCCCCACACCTGGCTGAAGAGGTAGAGGAGCAGCAGGGCGAGCCAGAAGTAGGGGATCGCGGCGAGGAAGGTGGTGGAGGGGACGAGGGAGTCGAACCAGCTGCCGCGCCGCCATCCGGCCAGGGTGCCGAGGGTGAGGCCGAGGGCGACGCTGAGGAGGGTGGCGGCGCCGACCAGGACGAGGGTCCAGGGGACGGCGTCGCCGACGACCTCGGTGACCGGGCTCGGGAAGTATGTGACGGAGAGCCCGAAGTCGAGGTGGGCGAGCGCGCGCAGATAGTCGCCGTACTGGACGAGGAGGTTGCCGTGGCCGAGACCGAGCATGGCTGCCAGGGCCTCTTCCTGACCGGCCTCGACGGGCCCGGACTGGGCCTGGCGGGCGAGCATCATCTCCACCGGGTCGCCGGGGATGAGGCGCGGGAGGAAGAAGTTGACGGTGACCGCCATCCAGGCGGCGACGGCGTAGAAGCCGAGCTTGCGCAGGAGGTAGCGCACGCGGTCCGCCCCCGCCGCCGCTACTTGCCCGCGGCCGGTTTGATGCGGGCGGCGACCCAGCCGCCGTCGGGGTCGAGCCAGATGGAGGGCGCGGCGTACAGATCGCCCTCGGTGGGATAGCCGGTGACCCGGTTTCCGTTGAATTCCTGCTCGTTCTGCGCGGAGAAGAGCGGAATCAGCGGCATGTCCTTGATGAATTCCCGCTGGATCTTGTAGTACCAGGGCTTTTGCTTCGCCGGATCGGTGGTCTCACCGATCTTGTCGAGCGCCTTGTCGATGGTGGCGTTGGCGTAGCGGCCGAAATTGCCGACGTTGGTCGTCTCACCGATCTTCGGCGGGATGGAGCTGTCCAGCATCTGCGCGTAGTAGGCGCGCGGGTCGGGGGTGTACCCGGCGTTGTCCAGCAGCATCTGGAACTGCCCGCGGGCGCGGTTGTTGGACCACTGGGCGTACGACTCGGCCTTGACGACGAGGTCGATCCCGGCCTTCTTCAGCTGTTCCTTGGCCATCTGGGCGACGCTGACGTAGTCGGTCCAGCCGGAGACGAGTTCGACCGATACGGACAGCTTCTTGCCGTCCTTGTGCCACATGCCGTCCGACCCCTTGGTGTAGCCGGAGCCGGTCAGATAGCCGTCGACCTTGTCCTGTCCGGTCTCCGGCTTCGCGTCCTTCAGCGACGGGTCGAGGACGGACTGGTAGTTGGGGAGCAGCAGCGCCATGGCATTGGCGGCGGGCGCCTGGCCGTCGTAGACGCTTCTGTTCATGAAGTCGCGGTCGAGGGCGGCGCTGATCGCCTTGCGGACGCCCACATCGGCGGTGGGGCCGCGCTGGGCGTTGGGCACGAAGGAGGTGGTGGCCAGCGGAATGTTGACCAGGTCGAACTTCTTGTTCTTGCCGAGGTAGTTCTTCTTGATGTCGGGGATGAATCCGCCCGCCCAGTCGATCTGCCCGGAGGTGACCGCGGCGTTGGCGGCGTTGTTCCCGGTGAAGGCGCGATACCGCAGGGTGTCGAAGTGCGGAAGGCCCTTGATGTAGTAGTCCTTGCGCGCGACGAGGTCGAGCGTCGTGCCCTTGACGGATTTCACCTTCCAGGGGCCGGTGCCCACCGGGCTGGGGTTGAGCGTGGTCGCCTTCTCCTTGGCGGAGAGCTTGGACCAGATGTGCCGGGGCAGCATCTTTATCTTGCCGAGGAGGAAGTATTCCTTGGTGTAAGCGGACTTGGTGAAGGTGACGACCACGGTGTGCTTGCCCTCGGCCTTCGCGGCGGCCACCGGGAGGGCGTACATGTTCAGCGCCTTGTTGTCCTTCGTCATCTGGAAGGTGTAGGCGACATCCTCGGCGGTGAAGGGCTTTCCGTCGTTCCAGGTGACATTCGTCCGTAACTGGATGCGGATGGATTTCCCGCCGTCCGCCCAGGTGTACTTGGTGGCGAGCCACGGGTCGACCTCGCCGGTTTTCGCCGCGTTGAAGTGGAACAGCGGCTCGTAGATCATTCCGTTGGTCGCCTGGAGCGGCTGTGGCGCATACGGATTGAAGTTGCGGACGAAGTTGCCCCCGGCCCCGGCGGACACGGTCAGCACCCCGCCGGCGCCCCCGCTCCCGCCACTTCCGCCGCCGCAGGCGGCCAGGGTGCCGGAGAGTGCGAGTGCGGCCGCCGCGGCGATCGCGCAGCGCGGACGGCCCGTGCTCATCAACATCATGGTGTCCCCCTCGGCATGCCTCTCGGTATGCCCTCGGTATGCCTCTCGGTATGCCCGCACACCCCTGGCGCCGTGAAATTAGGGGGCTCTGTCAGAGGGTGTCAAGAGAGCGAACAGCGCCTTCCGACTGAACCGGCTTAGTCGCCACTTGTCGAATCCGTCGAATACCCAGGTCCGGCCGTACAGAGCCGCATTCGGTTGATCTCCACCGCGAAAACAGCCCTCGTATGATCCTCGTCGACGCTGTTGACTCTAAACCGGTTTAGCTCTTCACTGCTTGAGGAGCGCGATACCGCCCGCTTCCCCACCCGGCCAAGGGAGAGTCCGTCGATGCAGCGCCCCTCCGCCCGGCTCACCCGCCACGAACGCCCCGTCACCTGGCTGGGCGCCAACTTCTGGTCCCGGACCGGCGGCCCGCTCATGTGGCGGAGTTACGACGGCGAGGTGATCGACGCCGAGCTGCGGGTGCTGCGGGACCACGGGCTGACCATGACCCGCTCGTTCTTCTACTGGCCCGACTTCATGCCCGCCCCCGACCGGCTCGACGACGACATGTGCGCGCGCTTCGCCGACTTCCTCGACCGGCACCACGCCCTCGGCATGACCACCGTCCCCACCTTCCTGGTCGGCCACATGTCCGGCGAGAACTGGGACCCGTCCTGGCGCGGCGACCGCGACCTGTACGGCGACGTCTGGCTGGTCTCCCGGCAGGCGTGGTTCGCGCGCGAGACCGTGCGCCGCTTCGCCGCGCATCCGGCCGTCGCCGGGTGGCTGGTCTCCAACGAGATGCCGATCTACGGGCGCGAACCGGGCGGCTCCGCCCCGCCCGCCCCCCGCGAGACCGTCGCCGCCTGGGCCCAGCTCGTCGTGGACGCCGTCCGCGCCGGGGGCGGCGCCCAGCCCGTCTCGCTCGGCGACGGCGCCTGGGGGCTGGAGAACTCCGGCCACGACAACGGCTTCCGGCTCCGCGACACCGCCGAGCTGTGCGACTTCCTCGGCCCGCACGTCTACCGCATGGAGGACGACCCGGTGCGCCAGCACTACGCGGCGGCCTGGGTGTGCGAGCTGACCGGAACGTACCGACGGCCCGTGATCCTGGAGGAGTTCGGCGTCAGCTCCGACTTCGCCTCCGGCCCGGGCGCGGCCCGCTACTACCGGCAGACCCTGCACAACAGCCTGCTGGCCGGGGCCACCGGCTGGATCGCCTGGAACAACAGCGACTACGACGGACTCCGCGACCAGGAACCGTACCGCCACCACGCCTTCGAGATGCACTTCGGCCTGACGACCTCGGACGGCACCCCCAAACCCCAGCTCCTGGAACTCAAGGAATTCGCCCGGCTCCTGGACGAGGTCGACTTCCCCCACTGCCACCGCGCCCCCGCCGACACCGCCCTCCTCGTCTCCTCCTACCTCGACACGCCCTACCCCTTCACCCGCGCCGAGGACCGCGCCTACGTCCAGCAGACCTGCCGTCAGGCCTGGGTCTCCACCCGTCTCGCCGACACCCCGGCGGCGGTGGTGCGCGAGAGCGACGGCCCGCTGCCCCCGGGGGTACGGCTGTGGCTCGTCCCCTCCACCAAGCAGCTCCTCTCCCCCACCTGGTACGACCTGGAGCAGCGGGCCCGCGACGGCGCGACCGTCTACGTCTCGTACTCCCCCGGCGCCCACGACGAACAGCGCGGCCCCTGGTACGCCCACCTCGACGAACTCTTCGGCGTCCGCCACCAGCTGGACTACGGCCTGCTCGACCCCATCGAGGACGACGAGGTCGTCCTCACCCTCACCCGCCCCTTCGGCACCCTCCCCGAAGGCGCCCGCCTCACCTTCCGCACCGCGGGCGCCCGGGCCTTCCTCCCCGTCGAACCCGACGGCGCCGAAGTCCTCGCCGTCGACGGCCACGGCCGCCCGGCGCTGCTGCTGCGCCCGGTGGGCGAGGGCTCCGTCGTCTTCTGCACCTACCCCGTCGAGCACATGGCCGCGGTCACCCCGCGCGTCAACCCCGAGTCCACCGCCACCCTGTACGACGCCCTCGCCGCCCACGCCGGAGTCCACCGCCCGGTCACCGTGAACGACCCCCGCGTCGCGGTCGACCGCCTCGTCCACGACGACGGCAGCACCTTCGTCTGGCTGGTCAGCCAGGCCCCCGCCGAACTGACCGTCAAACCGACCGTCACCGGCGCCCGCCTCCTGACCCTCACCGGCGCCCCGGCCGACACCATCACCCTGCCCCCGTACGGGGTCCGGGTGCTGCGCCTGACCCTCTCCCCTCGCTGACCGGACGCGAGGCGTCATCGTCGCGGACCACGGCCGTGGTCCGCGCGCACGCGGGGTTGGTCCCGACACGGCCCCAGCCGGTGTGTGAGAGCCCGGGTGGTCCCCGCGCATGCGGGGGTCCGCTCTGCCTTGAGGTGGGGGCGAGGCGGGCTTCGTGCTGTTCTACGCTGCCCACATGATTCGCACGGTGGTGCTCGACGTCGGCGAGACCCTGATCCGGGACGACCGGGGCTGGGCGGCGTGGGCCGACTGGTTGGGGGTGTCGCGCCACACCCTCTCCGCGCTGGTCGGTGCGGTCGTGGCGCAGGGGCGCGACAACGCGGAGGCGCTGCGACTCGTCCGGCCCGGGATCGACATCGCCGCCGAGCGAGCCGCCATGGAGGTCGCGGGCGTCGGCGAGCAGCTGAGCGAATCCGACCTCTACCCGGATGTACGTCCCGCCCTCACCGCTCTTCGCGAGACCGGTGTACGCGTCATCGTCGCGGGCAACCAGACCGCGCGCATCGGGGAGTTGCTGAGGGACCTCGCACTGCCGGTCGACGCGATCGCCGCCTCGGGAGAGTGGGGCGTGGCCAAGCCGGACCCCGCCTTCTTCGTGCGCGTACTGGAGCTGGCGGGAACAGCTCCCGGTGAGACCGTCTACGTGGGCGATCACCCCGCGAACGATACGGGCCCGGCGAAGGCCGCAGGTCTGCGCACCGCGCATCTGCGCCGTGGGCCCTGGGGGCACCTCTGGTCGGGTACCGCCGAGGTGGCTGCCGCTGACTGGCAGGTCGACTCGTTGCACGACCTCGCGCAAATCGCCGCAAGCTGAGGCGAAGCGCCCGCCCGGGTACCTCCGGGGGCACCTTCAACACCGAGGGCGGGCAGAAGGGCCCTCGGTGTGCGGTGGGTGAGTCCCGCCGGGGCGCGGGCCGGTAGGGGTTCCTGAGGGCGCTACCGGCTGCCCTTGGGGGTCGCGGTGAAGGCTACGGGGAGGGCGGAGAGGCCTCGGACCCACGGGGAGGGGCGCCAGAGCAGGGCGTTGTCCGGGGCGGCGAGGCGGACGTCCGGCAGCCGGTCGAGGAGGACCTCCACGGCGGTCTTGGCGATCGTCTCGGCGATCTCCTGGGCCGGGTGGGGGCAGCGGTGTTCGCCGTGACCGAAGGAGAGGAAGGAGCTGTTGCCCTCGGTGAAGGCGTGGGTGTCCGGGCGGACCCTGGGGTCGGTGTTCGCGCCGTGGAAGCCGAGGATCAGCAGGTCGCCCTTGCGGATGTGCTTGGCCGCGAGGCTGGTGTCGCGGGTGGCCCAGCGGGCGGCGAGGTTGGCGACAGGGGTGTCCTCCCACAGCACCTCGTTCATGGCCTGCCCGACACTGTGGCGGCCGCCGGAGAGGGAGAGCGCGAACCGTTCGTCGGTGAGCAGCAGCCGCAGGGTGTTGCCGATCCAGTCGGCCGTCGGCTGGTGACCCGCCGTCATGATGACGATGAAGTCCTGGACGATCAGTTCGTCGGAGTAGCCCCGGTACGAGGCGACCAGCCGGGAGGCCACGTCGGGGGCGGGCGCGGCCCGCTTCGCCGATGCCAGCTGACGCATCACCATGTAGACGTACTGGTACGCCTCGAAGGCGTTCTCCTTGCCGTCGATCGCGTCGTTCATCGCCTGGACGAGGGCCGGGCCCTCGGCGTCGGGGATGCCGTAGATGTGGGCGAGGACCAGTTCCGGCAGCAACCGGGCGTAGTCGGCGATCAGTTCGGCCTCGCCCTGGTGGCAGAACTCGTCGACCAGCCGGTCGGCGATGTGCTCGGCCTGGCGGCGCAGTTCGTACGGGTCGACGTCCTCCAGGGCTTCCCCGATGGCCTCGGCGCGGCGCCGGTGGTCCTCGCCGGTCGCGTACACCACGGACGTCTGGTCGCGGCTGATCATGGGGGCCAGGGGCCAGTTCTCGGGCACGTTGTCCCACTGGTTCCACTGGTTCGCGTCCCGGGTGAACAGCTCGGCGTCGCTGGTGACCTGGTGCAGTTCGCGGTATCCGAGCACCAGCCAGCCGGGGAGGTTCCCGTCGAGCAGCACCGGGGCCACCGGCCCGTGCTCGCTCCGCATCTCCCCGTACACCCCGAAGGGGTTGGTCTGGAAGCCGGGCCCGCTCAGCGACCGGGCGCCCTGGTGGGCGGGGCATCCCGGCGGTGGTGTGGCGGAGGTGGCCACGGCGTTCGCGGACGGCTGTTCGGGGCTGGCTGTCATCGATCAAGTCCTTGTGCACGCGTGGACGTAAGGGACGTAAGCCAGGCCAGAATAGATCGTATAGTCGGTCATGTGCCGGGCAACCGCGTTCACTCCCACCGCGCCCGCCGTGCGGAAACGGCGAAGCCCCGGCGCGAGTCGAAACGCGCCGGGGCTCGGGACGTCAGTGAGGCGGATCGGGCAGTTGGGTGAACGCGCACGTCCCGATCGGCCGAGTGTTGGGGCAGCGGCCCTCCCACACCTCTTGCGACCGGGTCAGCACGGTGACGAACACCGGGCCGCCTTGGACATCGTCGGTGTTGGATGCCAGCGTGGCTTCGAGAACGTCGCGGGGACCGCCCACGGCCACCCACCCGCCAACAGGGGTGCCCGGATTCGTCGACTCGTCGACCGACAGGACATAGACCTGACCGTTACACACCGTCGAGATGTACTTCGCGCCCACTCCGCCTGTGATGACACCTTCATTACCCGCGGAGTCGACGTCGGTACAGGCATTCGACTTCTCGTGCTCATCGTGCCCGCCGCGCCCGGTGTGGGCGGACTGCGTCGTCTTCTCGGGCTCGGGCTGCGGCTCGGTCGCCGCCGCGCTGGTGCCGATGGCCGTCGCGAGGGCCGCGACGGTCATGGCTATGGCAAGCTTTCGCTTCTGCCTCATTCGATTCGCTCCTCTATGGAGAAAGCGGTTCGTAACCTGGCAAAAGAGGTTTACCCGGATAATCCCGATTTCGGTCGGACGGACCCACGTTTTCACTCAACTGGGCGCGCCAGCCAGTCGTCCGCGTACTTCTGGTACGTCCCGTCATGCGTCGCCAGGTGCACCCACTGGTCGACGTACTCCTTGAACTGCGCGTCGGCGCGGGGCAGCGCGTAGGCCTTCTCCGAGAACGAGAACGGCTTGTCCGGGTGGACCGCGCACAGCTCGGGGTGGATCTTCGACTGGTAACGCGTCTCGCTCGCGTCCGTCATCATCACATCGGCGCGGCCGTCGATGATCTCGTCGAAGATCGTGGTGTTGTCGGGGTGGACGGTGAGCGTGGCCCGCTTGATGTGGGCGCGGGCGAACTGCTCGTTGGTGCCGCCCGGGTTGACCACCACGCGGACGCCGGGCTGGTCGATGTCGTCCAGCGTCCGGTACTTCTTCTCGTCCTCGCACCGCACGATCGGCGTCTTGCCGTCGGTGAGGTACGGCTCGCTGAAGGCCGCCTCGCGGGCCCGCTCCAGGGTCACCGACACCCCGCCCATGGCGATGTCGCAGCGCCCGGCGGCGAGGTCCTCGACCAGCTTCGCCCAGGTCGTGGCCACGAACTTCGGCTTGGCGTCGAGGCTCTCGGCCAGGTCGCCCGCCATCGCGATGTCGATGCCGGTGTAGGCGCCGGTGGTGGCATCGCGGTGGCTGAACGGCCGGTAGTCGCCCGTGGTGCACACGCGCAGCACGCCGCGCGCGGGCACCCGGTCCAGCAGCGAGCCGCGCCGCTGCGCGGCGGAACCGGTGGTGGAGTCCGCGCGCGTGGTGGACCCGGCCGCGGAGCCCGCGGCCGTGGTGGGCCCGGCCGCCGCGCCGTCGGCCAGGGCCGATCCCGCGGCGGTGGCGGCGAGCACGGCGGCGACGGTGGCGAGCGTGACGGCGCGTCTCATGGGGCACTCCTCGGCAGCGGCATGATCACAGCGCGCTCAGGGTGGCAGAAGACGCCGCGCTCGGGAACCCGTTGACCACCTGCCGGAAGCGGGGGAACCCGGCGAGCCGCCACAGGGTGCCTTGTCGATCAGGCCTTGTCGATCAGGCCGGATCGGCGAGCGGCGGCGCCGGGACCGAGCCGTCGTCGGTACCGCCCCGGGCCGGGGCCCTCAGAACCGCTCCGGGCCGGGGTCCTCCAGCGGCGGGCCGACCTCCGCGAGGCGGGCCAGCAGCTCGGCGGCGCGCTTGGCCACGGTGTCGCGGTCGCCCTCGGAGAGCGCCGAGCCCATCCCGCAGGCGACCGCCCCGGCGGCGATCCAGTCCGGTGCGTCCGCCACGGTCACCCCTCCGGTCGGCACCATGGCGGCCTGCGGCAAGGCGGCCCGTACGTCCTTGATCCAGCGCGGCCCGAACGCCGCGGCGGGGAACAGCTTCAGCGCGTCCGCGCCCAGCTCCATCGCGCGCACCGCCTCGGTGGGGGTGGAAATGCCGGGGAAGACCGGCAGGCCGTAGCGGTGGCCGGTGCGGATGACCTCGGGGTCCAGGCTCGGGGAGACGAGGAAGCGGGCGCCCGCGTCGACGGCCATCCGGGCGGACGCGCCGTCGAGCACCGTGCCCGCGCCGATCACCGCGTCGTCGCCGACCTCCCGGATCAGGGTGGTGACCGCCTCCAGCGCGAAGGGGGTGGTCAGCGAGATCTCCAGGCTGGTGATGCCTGCGGAGAGCAGAGTGTCCGCCGTAGCCGTGGCGTGGTCGTAGCTGTCGCTGCGGACGATGGCGAGGACGCGCTGCGCGAGCGCGGCCCGGGTGATCTCCCAGCGGTACACGGCAGTCGCCGCCTTTCCTCTCCTAGGGTCTGCTGCCTGATCGTGCCGCACCCCTGTGCCTCCGGGATATGCGGCGGGGTGAGCGGTGTGCGCTGTGCACTGGACGGTGTGCGGTGGATGGTGGCCGGTGTGCGGTGCCGTGAGGCGCTTGATGATCCTGGTTCTTCGGAACCGGACCCGGTCCGCCGCTAGCGGTGGACCCCGTCCCCGCCGCTGACGATCTCGGCGAGCGCCCGGTCCCGCGCGAACGCGGAAGGCAGCCCGTCCGTATCCGAGGCGGCCTGGACGACGAGCGCGGCGACACACGCGGCCTCGGCCAGCGCCCGCGGCTCGGACAGCCCGCGCAGCCGCGCCGACAGGTACCCGGCGGCGAAGCCGTCACCCGCGCCGATCGGGTCGACCACCGGCACCGCGTGCGGCGACTGCTGCCAGCGGCCGTCCGAGGTGATGACGGTGGCGGAGTGGTCGGCGCGCTTGATCACGACTTCCTGGGTGCCGCCCTCCAGCAGCTCCAGCGCGGCCTCGTCGGCGGACTGGGCGGTGAGCATCTCCAGCTCGTCCTCCCCCGCCAGGACGAGGTCCGCCTCGCGCAGCAACGGCCCCGCCGTCTGCGCCCACTGGTTGGCGCCGCCCAGCTTGCGCCGGACGTTGGGGTCGAACGACACCTTCGCCCCGGCCTCCCGGGCCAGCTCCACCAGACGGCGGCTGGCGGCCGCGGCCGTCGGCGAGAGCATCGGCGTGATCCCGGAGATGTGCAGCATCCGGGCGCCGTCCAGCGCGTCGGGGCCGATCTCGTCGGGGGTGAGGCGGGACGCGGCCGATCCCATGCGGTAGTACTGCACGTCGATCGCGCGGTGCGGATGACTGTCACGCAGCAACAGCCCGGTGGGCGCGTGCTCGTCGACGACGGCCTGCGAGACGTCCACCCCGTCGGCGCGCAGCTCGCGCAGCACCGCCTCGCCCGCCGGGTCGGCGCCGACCCGGCCGAGCCAGCGCACCGCGTGGCCGAGCCGGGCCAGCCCGGCGGCCACATTGGACTCGGCGCCCGCCACGGAGCGGCGGAAATGCACGGCCCGGTCGAGCGGGATTCCCGGCTCGGCGAGCAGCAGCAGCATCGCCTCGCCGCACGTGACCACTTCCGGACCGTTCGCCACCGCTGCCTCCCCGCACGTCCACGTCTACCCGGAACGGTATCGGCAACCACCGACAAACGGCGGGGTGGGGGGACGAGATCGTCCGTAAAGAGACCGAGATCATTCGCGGACCGGCGCGCGTGCACGGCACAACGGCCGCCGCCCGCACAGCGCAACGGCCGCTGCCCGGGCGGGGCGGCGGCCGTTGCGCATGGGGGGTGGCGGCTTCTCCGATGCGGCTCAGCAGTCGTAGTCCACCAGGTCGAACGACTCGTAGTGGTCCGAGGTGTAGTAGTCCTCTTCCGTCTTCTTGCCGGTGACGACGCGGCGCGCACCGCGGTCGTCGGAGCCGGGGGTGATGACGGTGTACTCGTGGTAGTAACCGGAGGACTGGGCCGGAAGGATGCCCTCGCGGTTCTGGAAGACCGTGCCGTCCTGCGGGAACGGGTACGGGCCACCCTCCTCGATCAGATCGAGGGTGTCATGGGCCTGGGACGGCAGCTTCGAATAACAGATGTCGCCGACGTCCGCGACGGCCCGTACCGATACGGCGGCCGAGGGTGCGGCCGGAGTGGCGGTGGCCGTGACGGCCGTCCCACCGACGAGGAGCGACGCGGTGAGGGCGCCGAGGGCGCCGATGCGGGAAATCCGTGGGGGGATTTTCATGCCTCATAGCATGACGCGCGTAGACAGTGGCATGTCAATGCCAAGTGACGGGAGTTTTCGCGGAGTTCACACGTGGCGGACGAAGCGCGAGGGGGCGAGACCAAACCGTTATTTTGCCCCTGAGGCAAGCTTTTTGCCTCAGAGGCGAAGGCCTCGCTATACCGGAAGCATGAACCCGCTCCCCGAAGGGGACCCTCCCGGACCGCCCGCGGAAGCGTCCGCCGAGCTGCCCAGCGTCGCTCCCCGCCTGCGCGACCTGCGGCGCGGCAGCGGGCTGACCCTGGAGACCGCGGCCCACCGCGTGGGGCTCTCGCCCGCGCATCTGTCCCGGCTGGAGACGGGCCGCCGTCAGCCGTCGCTGCCGATGCTGCTGGCCCTGGCCCGTACCTACGGAACCACGGTATCCGACCTCCTCGGCGAGGTGCCGCCGAGTCAGGACCCCATCGTGCGCGCCGACCGGATGGAGGCGCAGGAGGCGGGCGGCTGGACGTACCGGCAGGCCGGTGGCTCCGGCCGGGCCATGCAGGCGCTGCGGCTGCACGTACCGGAGGGCTCGGGCGGCCAGGACGACCTCGTACGCGTCCACGCGGGCGAGGAGTGGCTGTACGTCGTCAGCGGGCGGCTGCGGCTGGCCCTCGGCGACGCCGTCCATGTGCTCGGCCCCGGCGACGCGGCCCACTTCGACTCGCTCACCCCGCACCGCATCGCCGCCGCGTCCCCCGGCGGAACCGATCTGCTCTTCGTCCACACCCTGCTGCAGAGCGGGGCCGCCGAGCTGTGCCTCGGCGACGCCGTCCGCCGCGGAGGAAGGCCCGGAACGCCATGAACGACGCGACCCCCACCCCGGCCCCGAACCCCCACCCGGACCCGACCGCCCCGAAGGCGATGCGGGAGCAGGACCGGGCGCCGATCCCGGTCTCCGTCCGGGTCTTCATCTACGTCGTCGGCGTCCATGCCTTCGCCGGTTTCCTCTACATGCTCTTCTACCTGGGCGCGTCCAAGTAACTGATCCGGCGCGCGGCGCGCTGGAAGCGCGTACGCCGGGAATACGGCTCCGTGACCGCCCCGCCCGGGAAGGGAGCCCCCGATGGAGGACCGCGCGGCGTCGACCGCCCGCACGATGTGGACCCTGTTCGAACCCGTCCACGCCGTCGCCTACTTCGCCCCCGAGGCCCTGTCCGCGTACGAGGACGCGGGCCTGCGCGGCTTCTGGCGCGGCTACTTCGCCTGCCGGGCCGCGCCGCTGGGCCCGGTCGGGCCGGAGCCCGTCACCGCCGCCTTCTTCTCCTTCGCGCCCGCCATGGTCGCCCGCGCCCTGCCCGACGCATGGCAGCTGACCGCCCCCGAACGCGCCCTGGAGATACGCCGCGCGGGCACCGTGACCGCCCTGCGGCGGCTGCTCACCGGCCATGAGCGCGAGGCGGAACGCGCGGCCGAGGCCCTGGTCCCCCGGGCCGCCGGGCTCGACACCGCCGGGCGCGTCCTGGCCGCCGCCCACGCCTCGCTGGACTTCCCCGACCAGCCCCTGGACCGCCTGTGGCACGCCGCCACCCTGCTGCGCGAACACCGCGGCGACGGCCATGTCGCCGCCCTCGTCGCCGCCGGGCTCGACGGCTGCGAGGCCCTCGCCCTCCGCGCGGGCACCGACATCCCCCGCGCCGAACTCCAGCCCTACCGCGGCTGGACCGACCAGGAGTGGGAGGAGGCCCGCCTCCACCTCACCGAACGCGGCTTGCTCCTCCCCGACGGCACCGCGAGCCGCGACGGCCGCGAGCTGCTGCGCGCCGTCGAGTCGGCCACCGACCGCGCGGCGGAACGCCCCTGGCGCGCCCTGACCCCGGACTCCGTCCGGGACCTGACCACCCTCCTCACCCCCGTCTCCCGCGTCTGCGCCACCGCGCTCCGCTTCCCGAACCCGATCGGCGTGCCGGAGCCGGGCGGCGGGTGACGCGGAGACGCAGGTCATGCCCACCCCTGTCACACTTCGCCACCCTGTTCCGTCAGTGAGGTGTAACGAGTAGCGACGACATGAGGAGCACACCATGGAAGCCCGTCTGAACCTCTTCGGCAATCCGGTCGCGGCCAAGTTCCTCAAGGCGATCAACTCGGCCGGTCAGGCGTTCTCGGACTCGACGCTCCCGGCCGCGACGCAGGAGCTGGTCAAGCTCCGCGCCAGCCAGATCAACGGCTGCGGCTTCTGCACCGACATGCACACCAAGGAGGCCGTGCACGCCGGGGAGACCTCGGTGCGTCTCAACCTGGTCGCGGCCTGGCGGGAGGCCACGGTCTTCACCGACGCCGAGCGCGCCGCGCTGGAGCTGACGGAGCAGGGCACCCGCATCGCCGACGCGGCCGGTGGCGTCACGGACGAGGCCTGGGCGAACGCCGCCAAGCACTACGACGAGGACCAGCTCAGCGCCCTGGTGTCCCTCATCGCGCTCATCAACGCCTACAACCGCCTGAACGTCATCGTCCAGCAGCCCGCCGGGGAATACCGGGTCGGCCAGTTCGGATAGCCGGTCGGCAGTACGACGCCCCGGGTCCTCGCGAGGACCCGGGGCGTCGTTCACCCTCGCGGTTCCGGCCGCCGGGCGCGGCGCAGGGCCGCGATCTCGGCGAGCGGATCACGCGGCTCCGGGAAGCCAGGTGCGCAGCCGGGGCACGCGTACGCGGTCCCGCCGCCCGCGCTGGCGCCGTGCTCCACCGCGACGACGACCGGCTCGTCGGTCGGCCGCTGACAGCGCGCACAGACCTGCGTTGTCACCGGGCACCCCCAGCCTGTACCAGCGCTCCGCGCAGCCGCACGGCGTCGGTGAGGTAACGGTCGGGGCCGATGGGGATACGCCAGTGGGTGCCCGGGCTGGTGGTCCGGTGCGCGGGCGGTACGCCGATGTAGCTGGCCGTCGTCGTGGAGAGTCCGAGTACGCGTACGTCCCGCACATACCACCCCTCGGCGGCCCCCGGCCGCACCAGCCAGTACAGCGGCCCGTACCGGTCCTGGATGACCGCGCCGGAGTCGGCGCCGAGCAGTTTCAGCGCCTGCTCCCCGACCGACTCGGACGCCCTGACGGCGTCCCACCACCGGCCTGCGGGTAAGACCGTGAGTTCGTGTCCGCTCGGCGGCGTCCATCGTTGGGCTCTCATCCTCACGTCGGACTCCCCTCGTCGCTCCTGCTCATGACGAGAGAACTGCGGGCGGCACCCCCCGGACGGACCTGCCACGGGACGCCGTGGCGGACTTTCCGCCGGATCGCGGACTTTCATGTCAGTGGCAACCGCTACGGTGAGTGTCACTGAGCACACCGGGGGTGTGAATGGAATCGCAGACGCCGTTCGCGCGCGAGTGCGCGGCACGCGGCTGGGGGCAGCCCGGCACGTTCCTTCGCGCGTTCGACGCGACCGCGGACCTGTTGGGTGAACACGTAGCGCTCACCGACCGTCAGGTCCGCCGCTGGCGCCGCCCTCATCCGCCACGGCCACGGCCACGGGCCTGGCGCGTGCTGCACGCCATGTTCGGCGTGAGCCCGCTGGATCTGGGCTTCCCCGGCCCGGAGCCCCGTGGGACTCTGGACGGACCACCCGGCCGTTATGAGGGGGTACACGTGGAACGTCGCGCCTTTGTCGCCGATTCGCTCGGCAGCGCCGCCGGGCTGGCGATGGGTCCCCGGGACACCGTTGGTACGCCACATGTCGTCGAACTCCGTGAAGGGTTACGCTCGCTCTTCGCCTTCGACAATGCCCATGGCGGAAACTCGATCCGCTCATTGGCGGTCCGGAATCTCCGCCGGGTCCGCCGCATTATCAACACCGGCACCTATCCGACGACGATCGGCCGTCAGCTCCAGCTCCTCGCCGGGGAGACGGCGGTGCACTGCGCCTGGTTGTTCTACGACGCCGAGGACCAGGAGACCGCGCGCCGCTACTGGGGCGAGGCTCTGGCCACCGCCGCCATACTCCATGACGACAACCTCGAAGCCATGGTGCTGGCGATGATGAGCTTGCAGGCCAGTTCCGAAGAGCGGCCTCGCGACGCCTACGAGTTGGCGCACGCCGCCCGTCAGCGGGCCACACCACTCGGCTCGCCGCATCTTCTCTCCGTCATCGCCTCCCGGGAGGCGCGGGCGCTGATGGTGATGCGCGACCACAGCGGAGCGCGGAAGCGGCTCGCCGAAGCCATGCGGCTGGTGGACCGGTCGGACCGCGGGCGCCCGGCTCCCGAGTGGACGGCCTTCCACGGCCACGCCGAGCTGAACTACTGGCAGGCCACCCTCTACTCCGCATCGGACCAGCACAATGCCGCCGTGCCCTTCCTGCGCGCCGCAATATCCCACGGGGACGGCACGTACAGCCGCAACCAAGCACTGGACCGGCTCGCCCTTGCCCGCACCCTCGTACAAGCCGGAGAGATTGACGAAGGCGCCGCAGAAGCGATGGACAGTCTCGAATATCTGGACGAGGTCGAATCGGGGCGCGTGACCCGCGAACTCCACGACATCCGCGCGCTGCTCGACCGAGCGGACGCGGTCAGCGCTCGGGACGCGACCGACCGACTGACCGAGTACATGCGAAGGTGAGGAGAAGCAGAATGGCCGGGGTGACCTACGAGGTACGCACGGGCAGCGAAGCCGAGTCGCGCCTCGACACGTTCCTTCCCGTGTACGAAGAGGTGTTCGCCGAGCCGCCGTACTGTGATGGCCCCAAGGAAGTCGCCGAATTCATCCGCGTCTTCCACCTCCAGGCCAAGCGGCCGGGCTTCCGGGCGGTCCTCGCCCGCGAGGGGACCGACGTCGTCGGATTCGGCTTCGGTTACCAGCTGCCCACGGACAGCCAGTGGTGGAGCGGGCTGCTGGAGCCCATGCCGGAAGACTTCACACGGGAGACGAACGAACGGACCTTCGCCCTCATCGACCTGGCGGTACGCAAACCGTGGCGCCGCCAGGGCATCGCGGCCGGACTGCACAGCCGCATCCTCGACGGGCTCCCCGTGGAGCGGGCCACTCTCACGATGCGACCGGACCCCGAAGCCGCGGCGGCACACGCGACGTATGCGGCGTGGGGGTACCGGCGCATCGGAGCGTCCCGGCCATGGGATGACGCGCCCCTGTACGACGCGATGGTCCTCGACCTGCGCTGAAGGGGTGCGACGGGTCCGACCAGGGGATCATGTGCGGCCCGTCGCATCACCCCCAAGGCGTACGGGAGTTGGACCGCTCGGCTGATGTTCCCGACGCACGTCGCCTGAATGATCGTTCCTGTCCGAACGCGCGACTGGAAGGAACGATTACGTGCGTAGACGAAGTCTCGCGCCCCTGTTGGCCGTCAGTGTCACGGCAATGCTGGCTCCCGCGCTCGCCACCTCGACGGCCACCGCCGCTCCGGCCACCACCCCGTCCGCCGCCAAGGGCGCGCTGGACCGGTATGTGGCGCAGGAGCCGCGGTGGAAGCGGTGCGAAGCCGACTCTCCCGCGGAGTTCGAGTGCGCCACGGTCAAGGCCCCGCTGGACTACCGGGTTCCCGGGGGCAAGCAGATCGACTTGGCCATATCCCGGCTCAAGAGCACCGCGCCCGACAAGCGGCACGGTGTCCTGTTCTCCAACCCCGGCGGCCCCGGAGGGCAGGGGCTCTACATGCCGCTGGGGATGCAGGAGAGGCTCCCCGAGTCCGCACGGCAGAAGTACGACCTCATCGGCTTCGACCCGCGCGGGGTGGGCAAGAGCAGCCCGGTTTCCTGCGATCTGGAGCCGGAGGAGGAGGAGAAACCGCTGCGGCCGTACAAGGAGGAGACGTTCGACAAGGACGTCGCCTGGGCACGCGGCGTCGCGAACAAGTGCGAGGAGAAGGCGGGCGACACGCTCCCGCACATCACCACGCGCAACACCGCACGCGACATGGATCTGATCCGGGCGATCCTCGGTGAGAAGAAGATCTCGTACGTGGGTTACTCGTACGGCACCTACCTGGGCGCCGTCTACACCCAGCTCTTCCCGGGCCGGGCCGACCGGTTCGTGCTGGACAGCGCGGTCGATCCGGCGCGTGCCTGGCGAGGGATGATGCAGTGGTGGGCGGAGGGCGCCGAGCCCGCGTTCGACCGGTGGACCGAGTGGGCCGCCGACCGTTCGGAGAAGTACGACCTCGGTGACACCCCGAAGGAGGTCGACCGGACCCTCTGGGACCTGGTCGCGCAGGCCGAGGAGAAGCCCATCGAGGTGGACGGGCAGCCGACCACCGGTGATGACATCCGCAGCGGTATGCGCGATGCCGTCTTCACCCCGGTGGACGCCACCGAGGCGATCGTGGAGCTGAAGAAGGCCGCGGCCGACCAGCCCGCCTCCACGAAGAAGCTCGCCCCGTTCGCCGAATCCGAGAGGACCGGGACGGCAGGCGCCCGTGCCGCCGAGGCGCCGTCCGACAACCAGACGGCGAGCTTCTGGGCCGTGGTGTGCGGCGACAACTCGGCCGCGTGGTCCCGCGATCCCGAGAGCTACCGGCGGGACGCCATCGAGGACAGGCGCCGTTACCCGCTCTACGGTGACTTCGCGTCCAACATCAAGCCGTGTGCGTTCTGGGATAAGTCCGTGGAACCGGCGACCAAGGTGAACAACAAGGTCGGCTCCCTGGTCGTCCAGAACGAGTGGGATTCGCAGACCCCCTTGCCCAGCGGTCAGGCCCTGCACGCCGACCTGAGGGGCTCGAAGATGGTCACCGTCCTCGGCGGCGAGGGCCATGGCGTCTACCCGAACGGCAACGCGTGCACGGACGGCACGGTCACCGACTACCTGCTCACCGGCAAGCTCCCGGCGAAGGACGTGACCTGCGAGGCGACGGCCGCCTCGAACGAGGAGGCGCGGAAGAACCAGAAGCGGGACGCGCTCCCCGGGTCTCCGCTCCCGGAGCGTGCCCCGGACCGTTTCTGAGCCCGGTCGCATGACCCAGTGCCGCATGCCCCGATGAAGAGGGGGCGGGACCTCCTGGCGGGGTCCCGCCCCCTCGCTGTTGAGCCAAGGCTCAGGTGACGGTGATGGCGCCGGTGAGGACGGCGAAGTGGCGAGTGGCTGGCCGCCGCTCAGCAGCAGGTGCCGGTCAAGCCCCATCAACCCGGCCAACGCCCTGCCCCCGCTGACCGCGTACTACGCCATGCGCGTGGGCACCCTGCCGCTGCTGCCCTACCACGCCCCCGGCGACAGCGGCCTGGAACCGCTCGCCGAGCGGACCGCCCGCACCCACCACGCGGTCCTCCTCGCCAACCACGGCCCCGTGGTCGCCGGTGCCACCCTGGAGCAGGCCGCCGACGCGATCGAGGAGCTAGAGGAGACGGCCAAGCTCCACCTCCTGCTGCGCGGCCACGCCACCCGCCCCCTCACCCCCGAACAGGCCGCCGCGCTCGCCCCCTGAGCCACCGCCGCGCGGGAGGCGTCAGCGGGGCACGTCCATGCGCTGCGTGCCGACGACCGACAGCAGCCGCAGCGCCTCCTCGGCCGAGGAACCGGGGGTCGCGGTGTAGATCACGACGCGCTGGTCCCGGTCGGTGATGTCGAGGGAGTCGCACGCGACGGTGACGGGGCCCACCATCGGGTGGTGGAAGGTCTTGCACAGGGTCGGCGCGGCGCATACGTCGTGGGAGGCCCACAGCCGGGCGAACTCCTCGCTGCCGTCGAGGAGTTCGGCGATCAGTTCGGCCACTTCGGGGTCGTCGGGGTAGCGGGCGGCGGTGGCGCGCAGGCCACGGGCCGTGGTGCGGGCGAACGCGTCCGCGTCGGAGACTCCGTACAGCCGCCGCCCCTGCGGGTGGGGGCCGAGGAAAGCACGGCGCACCAGGTTGCGGTCGCGCCGGGGCAGGGCGGAGAAGTCCGCCGGCTCACGGCGCACACCCCGCTGCGCCGCATGGCCGACCCCGAGGAGATCGCCGAAGCCACCGCCTGGCTGCTCAGCGACCGGTCCTCGTACGTGACGGGCGCGGTCCTCCCGGTCGACGGCGGCGTGCGGGCCTGACCCGCCGGGTCAGCCCTGCTGGGCGCGGCGGGCCTCGGTGATCGGGAGACGGTCGAAGACGGTCTGGATGTAGGTGATCTTGCCGTCCTCGATCGTCAGGTAGTCCGAGGCCCGCAGGTCCGCGACGAACGTGGTGTGGGTGGTGTAGACGATCACCGCGCTGGTCTCGTCACCGAGGACCTTGGTGATGGTCGCGCCGGTGAGCATGGGCAGGAAGCCCTCCAGGAACTTCCGGTACCCGGCCAGGCCCTCGATCCGGCCGGAGGGCGCGTCGCATACGACGTCGTCGGCGATGAGGCCGAGTGCCGTCTCGGTGTCCCCGCCCATCCACGCGCGGCCGAAGGTCTCGGCGATCGCGCGGGCGGAGGTGGCGGGGGTGCTGGTGGCGTTCATGGCGGTATCCCTTCGTGATGATCCCCGTGCCGGGGATCTGTCACTGGATGCTCGGCCCCGTATATGACACGTTGTGTCTTATACGGCAGGGACTTTTGGAGCCATGAGATCCGACCGGTTGCTCTCGATCATGCTGCTGCTGCAGACCCATGGGCAGCTTCCCGCCAACACGCTGGCCGAGCGCCTGGAGGTGTCCGTCCGCACGGTGATGCGGGATGTGGAGGCGCTGTCGGCGGCCGGTGTGCCCGTCTACACCGTGCGCGGTCCGCACGGCGGCATCGCCCTGCTGCCCGGCTTCCGCACCGATGTGACCGGGCTGACCGCCGACGAGTCCCGCGCTCTGTTCGTGCTGCTCTCCGACCGGGCCTACGCCGATCTGGGGCTCGGCCGGGCCATCGGTTCCGCGCTGCGCAAGGTCATGGCCGCGCTGCCCGCCCCGCACCGGCCGGACGCGGATCTGGCCAGCCGCCGCATCCTGATCGACCCGGTCCGCTGGCGCGGCGGGCCGTCGCGTCCGGCCACCGACGACCTCGGCGTACTGCAGCGCGCCGTCTTCACCGACCGGCGGCTGCGGCTGCGCTACCGGCACGGCGACGACGGCCGCGTCCGCTCCTACACCGCCGACCCGTACGGGCTGGTCCACAAGGCGGGCGTCTGGTACCTCGTCGCCGACCACCGAGGCGAGCCGCGGCTCTTCCGTGCCGACCGCGTGCTGTCCGCGGGCGTCCTCGACGAGCCCGTCCGGCGGCGTGACGGTCTGGAGCTGAGCGAGGTGTGGGACGTGCTGCGCCGGCGCATCGACGACATCCCCGCCCCGGTGCCGGTCACCGTCGCCGTCCGGCGGGAGATCCTGGGCCGGTTCCTCCGCGTCCACCAGGCCGATCTGGCCGGGCCGCACGTCCCGGCCGCCGCGCTCCCCGAGGAGGCCGGAGAGCGGGCGACCGTCGAGCTGCGGTTCCGCTCCCTGGGCGCGGCCCAGGCGCTCCTGGCCTTCGGCGCCGACGCGGAAGTCCTCGCACCCGACGAGCTGCGCCGCGCCCTGGCCCGCAGGGCGGCCGAGGCGGCCGCCCGCTACGCCGACGGAACCTAGGGCCTGTCGTTTGGATCAGGGCCGGGCTCGCGGGCCCTGGCACGCGCATCTGCGGCGTTGTCGTCACTCGCCGACGCTCCGCGTCGACT